>NZ_PKOZ01000004.1 GCF_002946355.1 Pradoshia eiseniae | reverse complement strand
TTTTTGGGATAAAAAACATTGTTTCCAAGAGTGAATAAAATGACTCTTTTTATTTACACAATTATATGGACTTAATCGGAAAGGGCGGACAAAAGGTGGGAAAAGCCAGGCAAAGCCCACCCTATGCCCATGCAAGGGGTATGAAGGGTGGGGGAAGGGTGGACAAAAGGTGGTCATCGTCAGAGAAAGCCCACCCTATGCCCATGCAAGGGGTATGAAGGGTGGGGAAAGGGTGGACAAAAGGTGGTCATCGTTAGAGAAAAAAACACATTTGATGTTGAGTTCATCTTTTGAGGAAGCAACAGGCAGTATGGTCCAGATTGACGGACTTATCTGCCTGTTTTTTTGATTGGTTTCCATATTTTATTAGAAGGTGTTATCCTTCTTTCCTTGTACAATGGATGTAAGTGAATAAAGAGATGAGGATATATATGTATGTAGATAAACTAAGGGGTATTGAGGAGCGGATGGTCTGGCTGCGAGGACAACTGAGTGAAATGGAGCCTTCAGATCAGGAATATGCCGTTCTTTACTGCGAGCTAGAAAAATGGGAACGATCTTATCCTGAGTTTATTGTTGATGAGTCCCCGACACAGAAAGAATTTGAGAGGTTCAATGGAGAAATTTCTATTTTGCTCAATAGAAAGGTTAATGAAATAGCAGAGCAAGCCGAGTTGATTGACTATTTAGCGGGGGTAGAGCAGTCTGTCTCATTGCAATTGCTGCCAAAAGGAATAGAGGTGGAGTTACATTATGAGCATGGACGATTACGATATTCCTGTATAGCAGACGATTCTGCGTCAGGGAAGGATGTGTCGGCTATCCTTGCATCCAGCCAGGATGTGCCACGTTATATTTCCTATGATGAGCCGTTGACGGTTAGAGGTAGTCTGTTCTATACGTCATCATTCCAGGAGTTGAATCCAGAAATCGATTTGTTATGTGATCGTGCAGATAGGGAGATTCAGAGGAATAGAAGGATGATGGTATTTAGGTCGAGTTCTTTACTAGCAGATTTGCCTTTCCTTGCAAAGCTTGGTTTTCTTGTTCCTTATTATCGTGTATTTAACCAGGAATCAGCTGAGTGTATGGCTGATGAGTGTGAGGCAATGATCACATATAGTACAGGCTATGAGCTAAAAGGAGTGCTGTTGAGCACAAGGGAGGAAGATGTGCTTTACCGGCCGGCTATCACTAAAAGCCGATTGGATGGAAAAACGGTCGTCATAACTGGTGTTCTCTCCAAGCGAAGATATGATTTCAGAAAGGACATTGAGGCTTTGGGAGGAACATTAGCCGGAACAGTGACAAAAACCGTTGACTTCCTGCTGATGGGCACCAATGGAACGGGTACAACGAAGTATCAAAAAGCGATGAAGCTTGGTATACCAATAATGACGGAGGAACAATTTAAGGATAGATACGATGTGAAATAGGAGGCTTGAATCAATTGTTTGATTGTGGCCTCCTATTTTTTAGATGATACGATATTTAGGTTTTTCTAGACGGAACAGTAAATGGCGAAGTTCATGATAGAGCGGGATAGCTGCAAGTGATAGAGGCAGCCAAAACAAAGCATACAATAAGCAAATTTGCCCAAATAGATTAAAGGGAAGGTGGCTGTAATCCCAAATCCCCCATTGCAGCCATACATTCAAAATGAGGCCGGAAATCAGCTCCAATAAGGTCACGATTAGGCTGCCTGCAATCGCTTGTCCGAGGAGGGGCAGTTTTAATACATGCATGCTGCCGATAAGGACGAAGCAAATTCCGCCCACTATTCCCATTGACCAATGAGAGTATCCGCGCCAGAGCCATTCGATGGCCATATAAAGACTGCCGCCAATAATAATGAATGAGAAGGCATGAAATAGCTTATTGATCATCACGTGCTTCATCAGGGGTATCGAGTCTTGTGGCTCCCTTTTTGTTTATAGCCTGGTCGCGATCAGATTCAACACGTCTTGAAGCCTTCAATTTCTTCTCTTGTCTGTCTTTGCCCATTTTTCTCACCTCTTTATTGTGTAGGGTAACCTTGCAAAGTCATTTTCATGAAAAAAAGATGGCGGGAAAATCCCGCCATCCTGGTCGATATTAGTTAAATAAACCTACAAGAGTTGCAGATAGGATGGAAGCCATCGTAGCAACCAATAGCATTTTTAGTCCAAATGAGCTTACTTCTTTTGCTTTTGCACCGTTGATAGCTTGAACGGCACCTGCAATAATTCCGATTGAGCTGAAGTTAGCGAATGACATCAAGAATGTGGATAGAATGCTGAGTGTTTTCTCAGAAACTTGACCCATAATCGGCTGGAAGTCAAGAATGGCAACGAATTCGTTTGAAACCATCTTTGTTCCCATAATGGAACCAGCCTGCAGAATCTCATCTGCTGGAATCCCCATAAGGAATGCGATAGGGGAGAAGATGTATCCGACAATAGTCGTTAAATCCATGCCAATCAGGCTGTCAAAAATACCATTCAATAAGGCAAGCATACTTAAGTATCCAATAAGCATAGCACTTACGACAAGGACTACTTTCCCGCCGTCTAGAGCACCAGTACCAAGGGCATCAAAGACATTTTTCGTATGAATCATATCTTCAATAACGATTTCCCTGTCTTCTTCTGTTGTTTTTACAGGAGCGATAATGGAAGATACAATCAAGGCGCTGAACACGTTCAGAACCGCTGCAATTAAAACGTATTTTGCAGGGAGCATCGCCATATAAGAAGCGATAAGGGCAGCAGATACGCTGGCCATCGCAGATGTTGAAACAACGAATAGTCGATTTTTGTCTAGGTTATTGATTGCTGATTTAATGGCAAGAACGGCCTCTGATTGACCGAAGAACATAGAGTTAACAGCGTTAAAGCTTTCAATTTGCGGCAAACCAGTGAGTTTTGAGATGAAGCCGCCAATAATCTTAATTAAGTAAGGGAGCACTTTCATGTGCGTTAATAAAGATAATAATGCAGAAGTAAAGACGACTGGCATAAGGACATTTACGAAGAATGGAGAACCGCCTTCGGGAATCCAACCGCCAATAACAAAGTCAATGCCTTCAGAAGCATAGCCTAAAAGTGTGTTAAAAGCTGAAGCGATAGTATCGATTACCTTTAAGCCGCCAGATGTGCCTAGAAGTAATGCAGTTAATACGGCTTGGAAAGCCAACATGATGCCAACTGCTTTGATGTTGATGTTCTTTTTGTCGTTTGACATCAAATATGCAGTTCCTAATAAAAGGCAAATGCCTATAAGAGCAATAATAATACTCACAGAAATTCCTTCCCCTCAATTATTTTGTTTTGTTTAATGGCCAGTGCTTGATGGCCTTATAGAATAATAAAGGGGATATTATGTGATGAACAAGGACATATGTCCTAACTGGATTGATTCGAAAAAGTAAAATAAGGTTGAAAAATTGAACAATTTATCTGGCAATAGTTGACCGTTTACCCTCATCCGCCGTTCGATTTATACTTGACAATAGTTAACAATATAGAAACAGGTGGACTACACAGCATGATTGGAACAGAGAAGGAAATATCATCATATTTAGATAGATTCGGCTTAAGGGAAATATTCTCGAAAATGCATAAGGATGATTTCAGTCTGGTTCATATTCCAAAAGGAGATGTAATTTGCCTTAAGGGCGAGGAAATGAAGTATATGTACCTGATTGTTGAGGGGAAAGTGAAGATTTATGCCGCTACTTCAGAGGATAAGAGAGTGATTCTCCGCTTTCAAAAGGCATTAGAAATTATTGGAGATATTGAGTTTATTGAAGATCCGATAGTTCATCATACCGTTGAGGCAGCTGCCAATTGTAAAGCCTTAAAGATTTCGTACGAAACAATCAGACGAAAGGCTGGTAATGATCCGGCTTTTCTCGCCTATTTGCTTAAGGTTGTCACAAGAAAATTGTTAGACAAGACAGATGCTGCGACCTTTAATCTCCTTTATCCGGTGGAGGTAAGGGTAGCAAGCTATTTATTATCAATTGCAAATTCTTATGAGGATAAATCATTCTTTCATGATGTAACCTATGGGTCTAGCTTGACGGATATAGCAGACATGATTGGCACGAGTTATCGTCATTTAAACAGAGTTCTGAAGAAATTGTGCATGGATGGAATCATTGATCGCTCCGGTGGAAAACTATTTGTGAAAGATATGGACGCTTTAGCGAGGATTGCAGGACATAATATATATGAATGAATGACAGGCTCTCCGAATAGGAGGCCTTTTTTGTTACTTTAAAATGAATAGGTAAATCAATCCGTATCATACTAAACGATAAAGGAGCTTGATGGACATGTCATTGAACTCAGAATTGTTGATTTGCATGACCAAATTGAAGGCAATTGAAGATGGCCTGCAAACTGAAGCGGAGCATGCGAAAGACATTACGGATGCCAAAACCTATCGTGATGCCATGCTATTAGTTCGAGACATCAAGAAAGATATGAAAAAGAGACTGGAGGCGCTTAAGTAATTAGGTTGTTCTCGTAAGGATGTGAGCATACATGCCGGATTGGATTCATGTAGTAATAAGGGCGGCTCTATTTATGATTGTGTTGTTTATTATTACGAAAATTCTTGGGAAGAAGCAGATGGCCCAGTTATCGATGTTTGAATATGTGACAGGAATAACGATAGGTAATATAGGAGCTGAATTGGTGATTAATTTGCGTGAAAAGGTTCACCTTGGGGTGATTGCCATGGTTGCGACTGCTGCTATTCCTTTTGCTTCAAGCTTCATTACGATGAAGAGCAAGACCTTGCGCAATATCCTAGATGGAAGGGGCAAGGCTTTCATTAAAAACGGGAAAGTGCTAGAGGAAAATATAAGAAGAGAAAAAGTAACCATTGATGAGTTTCTTGAGATGCTGCGGAGGGAAGGGGTATTTGATCTTGATGAGGTTGAATATGCTTGCTTGGAGGCGAATGGGACTTTAAGTGTCTTATTGAAGAAAGAGAATAGACCGCTGACCCCGAAAGACTTAGGAATATACTCTCCTCCTGAGGAAGAGGCCCATACCATTATCATGGATGGAATTATTCTGGATGATGCGTTAGACCTTGCAGGAAAAAGCAGGATATGGCTTAGGAAGCAATTGGAAAATCAAGGTGTGTCGAATGAAAAAGAAGTGTTCATTGGTCAAGTTAATGCTTCTGGTCAGTTGAAGATTGACTTATATAATGATCAAGCACAAGCTCGAAATTCAGGGGACAAGAAACTCTTGCTGGCATCTATGCATAAATGCTTTGCTGATTTAGAATGGTTCGCTCTTGTTGAAACGGAAGAAGAGACAAAACAGCTGCATAGACAAAATGGAGAGAGAATGAAACAAGCAATTGATAAGGTTAGTGCCTTATTACAGAAATAAATGTGTTTAAGAAGGTTTAGCAAAGGGGTATTGGTAAATAGGGATTTATTGTATTTGTAAGCGCCTTAATGCCGTTCCGATTGTCTGAAGGATACGATAACAAAAATTCCTTGTCTACTGGGAAAGAAGTTGATGATGAATGAAAAGACTAATGATATATAAAAATATCAATTGGAAGCACTTCTTTGCTGCTATAGCCATTCTCCTCTTCGTCATCTATTTTGACTCCATTACGGAGAGCGAGATTTTTAGTGCTGTTATGGCAGGGGATATTCAATCTATTAAGGGCTTCGTCTCGGATTCCTGGCTGTATGCATATGGGTTCATGTTCTTCATCATGATCATACAGAATTCATTCACCATTATTCCATTAATCCTGGTTATTACGATTAATATTGCCCTCTTTGGCTTTTTGAAAGGGTTCTTATGGAGCTGGTTTACAAGCGTGGCAGCGAGTGTGCTGATTTTTTTGGCAGTCCGCTATTTATTTAGTGATTATACTTCAGGGAAGGTAAGCTCCAGACAGCTTAGTAGAATAGAAGAGAAGGGATTTGCGTATGTCTTCTCAGCAAGGGTGATGCCTTTTATTCCAACGAGTTTGATTAATATCCTCGGGGGACTGAGCTCCATTGGGCTTAAGAGTTTTACGATAGGAACAGCTCTCGGCAATTTTATTTATTTCTTTTTGCTTGCACTTGTTCCGGCAGGTATTATGTCTAGCGGAATGAATCATTACCTTTTGGGTGGTATATTAATCGCTTTTCTTGCCGTCTTTTATTGGATTGGCAGATTTAAGGGGAGAAGAAATAGGAAGATGACGATGAAGTCTGCTTGGTTTCATCGGTGACGATGACAAAACAATAGGCATGGAAACAGTTATGAGTTTCCATGCCTTATTTTTAGTTAATGATTATAAACGGCGATAGCGGTGAGCATTAATCCTATCGCAGCGAGCTTTTGCATGCTGATGGGCATTGCGGCAGCTCCAAATAACCCGTAATGATTGATAATGGCTCCAATAATAATTTGTCCGGTAATGGCGATTAAAAGGGTTAAAGAAACCCCTATTTTTGGCACGCAAAGCGTGATGACGGCAACAAAGAATGCTCCAAACAAACCGCCGACTAATTGCCATTTTGGCACAGAGGCAATCCAAGGTATGCCGCCCTTCCCAAACAAAAGGACAAGAACAAATAAGGTTATCGTTCCGATGGTGAAGGAAATTAGCGAAGCCTCCAATGGACCCACTCTTTTACCAAGCTCACCGTTGATTTGGCTTTGGATGGCCACGCCTGCACCAGCTAAAAGGGCCAATAAGGAAAATAAATAGTTCACGAGCATACCTCCTTCGTTTCACTGCATTTTATTTATAAACCAATTGCCTATAAATGTAGCATTCACCAGTAAATAAAATCCAGCATGGCCACTCAGTAAGTATATTGGTGATAGGTTTCGCTCAAAGACAAGTATATAAATGGATAGTAAGACAAAAACAAAACAGCATGTTCCAAGGGATAAAGGGGTGTTTCCTATGAGGCATTGTATCATTGGTATGCCGCTGGGTACCCGAATTGGTTGATATCAATCGATGTAAGGGCTAAAAGGGCGGGAAAGCATCCAAAAAGCAAAAGAAGCACAGCTCAATTAACTGAGCTGTGTCTTTTTGTGTATGTCCTTCTCTGGCTTTATTCGATCATCTAGTGCAGGTATAATTCGTGCAAAGATTATGACCCCTAAGAATCCGATGATGGCCATGAAAGCGCTAGTGCCAAGCTTAGGCAGATAGGCGCTCAATGTAATCGTGATTGAACATATGAGATTACCGATATTATACGTAAGCCCATTTACGGCCAAATAAGAGCTGCGAGCATGTTCAGGCGGCAAGTTAGCTAAATAATTTTGCTGCACAGGCACCCTAAGCACTTCTCCGATGGTAGCCAAAAACATGGCCCCGAATAAAAGCCAAATATTATTTGTATATGAAATAATGACATACCCGGCTACAAACACAGTACAGCTGGTCAATAGCACAGCCTTGTCATTTAAGCCTGCAATTATCCTTGTGGCAAACAAGGCCAGGATAACAACCAAGATGGTGTTTTCTGTGCGCAAAAATCCAGTCATTTCAATCCCGCTAAATTCAAGTCCCAATAAGCTTTGAAGAGGAAAGTCATTTGCCAGGCGAACGCCTATATAATTGGTCAGCTGGAATTCCATCGATAAGACGAGTATGCCAGCCAGAACGAACAGAACAAAGACGCGATCACTAAATACTTCTTTATAATTGCTAATGAGTTTTCGCGCATGCTGTACCGGTTTGACGTCCTTTGTTGAGGCAGGGATGTAGGTTTCATGGATGACAAAGGTTATAAGGAACCAAGTTATCAACGTTGTTACCGATAGGGCCAGCAATAGCTCAAACAAATGCTCTTTAAATAAGAAGCCCCCAGCAATCCCGCCGATGGCGATAGACAGATTGTTTGCCCAATACATAATCGTATACATTGTCTTTCGCTCCTCAGGCTTGCTCACATCGATGAGCATCGCTTGATTTGCCGGACCCGCAAGTCCCCAGCAAATACTGTTGACAGTCATCATGAAAAAAGTAATTAATGGTGCCGTGAGCCATGGTGAATTGCAAATCATCATCGTTAAAAAGGCGAGAAAGCGCATGGATTCAGCGACAACGATGATTTTCTTACGGCCGAATGTGTCAGAAAAATATCCGCCGAAGAAATTAATGGCGATACCGACAAACACATTGATCAATAATAGAAGGCCGGCCGTTTTCACGCCAAAGTGGAAGGTTAAATAAATGGCCATGAAAGGAAAAATCATGCTCCCGACAGCCGAACTCAAGAATGATTCGATGATTCGTATTTTGATAGTGCGGTGAAATTGAAAGAAGTTCATCGTGTATTCTCCCTCGTATGTTCTATCTCTCATATTAGTATTATTTTCCACGGAAGGAAAGATAGACTTTGATGAACTTATTATATTCTTTATGCATATGGATGAAATCAGAAAAAGGAACGAGCGGCTATCATACTTTAGATGTAGGAAAGCCGCTCAGTTCCTCAGATTCTATTATGGTTGTAATGAAGAGACGTTCTCGGCGATTTCTTCATATAGCGGATAGACATTAAAAGGTTTTGTGTGAGTGCTTAAGCTGAAGATGCCGATGAAGTCAAGATGGTCCCATGTATTCTTGATAGGATGATAGTTCCACACTCCTTTTTCTGGAGAGTCATCATAGGCTGTGTTCGGCTGTCCGTCTGGGTACAGGGAGGAGATAGTGCTGACGAATCCGTCATTTGGCCACCAGCTTTTATCGATAATTGGTCCTTCGGCAGGATTGTTTCTAGTGAATTTGCCAATGTATGTTGAAGGAGCTAATACAATTGGATGAGAAGAGACAATTGGAAGATGATGACCTGTTAAAAGGGACGCTTTTGTGGACTGGCCCGTATAAGAGAAAT
This sequence comes from Pradoshia eiseniae, assembly GCF_002946355.1. Taxonomy (NCBI): domain Bacteria; kingdom Bacillati; phylum Bacillota; class Bacilli; order Caryophanales; family Bacillaceae; genus Pradoshia; species Pradoshia eiseniae. The sequence goes on along the minus strand of NZ_PKOZ01000004.1, from coordinate 257,492 downwards.
AATAGACATCCGATTTCGTATCTACCTTCTCATTCAAGACGGCTGCACCAGGTGTGCTTAAGTCATAGACGCTGATATCCTCACTGTCCCAAACCCTGCTATTCATAACACGGTTCAAGTAGGAGGTAAAGGTCTCACCAGCCTGCCTGCGAATGCCCCATTGATCCAATTTAAAATCATAGAGGAAATTTTCTTTGCTGATTCCAGTGGCGGTAGATATGTTTAAGACGAAGTTCTTGATGAAGTCAATGATGAGGTTTTCATTATCGGCAAAAGTCGAGCCATTATGCGGAGTACCAATGCTTGTGGCGCTATGAACCCATGATTTCCCGCCTTCAAACAACGAGGAGATTGTTTCTTCTGGATGCGCCTGCTGATAGGCTCTTTCTTCTTCACTGCCATCCTCTAACAGGTCGATAACACCCCTGCTTGTCAGACCGCCCATGCTATGGCCGACGAGGTGAATTGGGTGATTTTTATCCCACTCCGGATAAATGCCTGGGAATGTCCTGCCATAGCGTGCATGCCCATGTTCTTTTGCATGGGCTGCTCCATAATCAACCGTCCCGCCCTTGATGTAATGATAAAGCTCTACTGAACGGTCATAATTGCTCGAGACCGGGCTGACGGTTGCTTGGTAAGCTTCGTAGCCTAAGTCGTTCAAGTGGCCGATGACATCCTTGGTTCCTCCCCAATATGGATACCCGGCAAATTCATCTTCGCCCCATCCTCCAAGACCATGAACAAATACGATTGGGTAATTATTCCCTTCATTTTCAGCGGCATTCGCTTGGAATGGCTGATACGGTAACATAAGCAGGACCAACACGACAGCTATCATGAATTTTTTTGCCCTCAAGAACCTTCCTCCTCGTATTTAATTTTATAATGTCTGATAATTCTGTCTATTATATAGTATGGGAACGCTTTCGTAACGGCAAGGAAGAACTGCGAGGGCGGTTGAAAATAAGGAAAAGTCCCTAAGATGACCTATGTCTGCGGTCATAATTTGAAGGAATAGGCTGTCGATTGATTAATAATCATAAAGCATAGAACATGCTTCATATTTTATATAATAAGTCATTTAATGAGGAGGGCTGCTTCATGCCAGCTAGGTCGGGGAAACAATATTTGGAGGCAATCAATCGCATGAGGGCCAATGTATGGATCGACGGAAAGAAGGTGACCGGAACCATGTCCGGGCATCCCTCGCTGAAAGGGGTTATGAAGAGCACGGCAGATCTTTATGATGTTCAATTGCTTAAAGGCAATCAGGATATCATGACATTCCGTTCCCCCTCAACAGGCAATCAAGTAGGAACTTCTTTTTTGAAGCCGGAAACGAAGGAGGATCTTGAGAAGAGGCGTTTATCCACGCAGCTATGGGCGAAGGAAAGTGGAGGGATGTTAGGCCGGTCGCCGGATTATATGAATACAGTCATGATGGCTTTCGCTTCCTCAAGCGAGATTTTCTCCCTCCAAGACAAACGTTTTACGAAAAATATGGATACATTATTTGAACAGGCGAGAGAGAGGGATTTATGTTTTACGCATACATTCATCAACCCGCAAGTGAATCGGGCATCCTATTATACTGAAAATTTCTCTCAAACAATCGCTGCCCAAACAATCGATATCAAAGAGGATGGCATCGTTATTCAAGGAGCAAGACTTCTCGCGACACAAGGAGGCATAACGGATGAGATTCTTGTCTACCCTTCTGGCGGAGCGGCGAGTAACCCGGAAATGGCGTATGGTTTTTCGATTCCAAGCAATACGCCCGGACTAAAATTCATCAGCCGTGAACCATATAGTTATCGAGAATCCGTATTCGACCATCCATTAAGTTCCCGTTTTGATGAGTTAGATATGATTGTGGTATTTGATCAGGTACTTGTGCCATGGGAGAGAGTGTTCTTTTATCAGCATCCAGAGGTTGCTTTGAAAGCTTATAAGGATAGCAGCTTTCATGTGCTGGCGGTCCATCAGGTAACAAGCAGGAGAATCGTGAAATTGGAGTTCATGCTGGGACTCGCCAGGAAATTAATCAATATCATTCAAGTAGGTGAATACCCTCATATCCATGAGAAAATCAGCGAAATGAAGGTTGGTATTGAATCATTGAAAGGTTTAGTGCTCGCGGGAGAGAGAAATGCAGTTCAGGATAAATGGGGGGTAATGGTTCCGGACAAAAATCCGATGGATGCAGCTGTTATGCTGTTCCCGCGGCTATATCCGCGTTTTGTTGAGATTATTCAGCTTATCGGTGCAAGCGGGCTTGCTTCCTTACCGACCATATCTGATTTTAACTCGGAAATTCGAGATGATTTAGATTTATATATGCAGGCAGCGACTGTATCTGCGAAGGAAAGAGTGAAGATCTTCCGGCTTGCTTGGGATATGACTATGAGTTCCTTTGGCTCCAGGCAGACCTTATATGAACGATTTTTCTTCGGAGATGCTATAAGACTTGCTACGGGCCATTATTTGAATACCAATGATGGAGAAGCAGGCATAGTAGATTCCTTCTTGGATAAATACGGGCATTGACCTCCTGTGATGGTTAATCATAATATATCATTATGTGATTTTACCATTTTGTGAAGGAAGTTGATTATGCAATTCACCCATTATGCTAATAAGACGATTGGTATGACTGCAATAGCAGAGGAGCTGCTGAATGTAACGCAGCAGGCAGCTATTGCAGCTTATCCCCTTATTGGAAAATGCGATAAGCTAAGTGCCGATGATGCAGGAACAAAAGCCATGCGATATCATCTTAATAATGTTGAAATGTGCGGAAGAATCGTTATTGGTGAGGGAGAAATGGACGAGGCTCCCATGCTGTATATCAATGAGGAGGTAGGCTCCGGCAATGGACTGGATGTTGATATTGCCGTTGATCCTATTGAAGGCACCAACTTAATGGCGACCGGAAAAGATAACTCATTAGCCGTTTTGGCAGCTGCAAGAAGGGGCTGTTTATTACATGCGCCAGATATGTATATGAAGAAGATTGCTGTTGGACCGGAAGCAAAGGGCAAAATCGATTTGGATGCCCCTTTACTGGATAATATGAAGGCGGTCGCAAAGGCGCAAGGCAAGGATATACGAGAATTAACCATCATGATTCAAGAGAGGGACAGACACAAGGACCTGATTAACGAAGTCCTATTAGCTGGAGCAAAATTAAAACTGTTTTCTGATGTTGATATAACGGGGGCTATCGGCGCTGCTATGGATGATATTGACATTGATATGCTCGTCGGAACAGGGGGAGCACCTGAAGGAGTGGTGACAGCAGTTGCTCTCAAATGCCTCGGTGGTGATTTTCAGGCTCAGCTTGTTCCGATGAATAAGATGGAATATAACCGTTGCCGCAGCATGGGGATTGAAGACCCATATAAGCTTCTTGGGATTGATGATATAGTCCAAGGTGGAGATATTCTATTCTCCGCAACAGGTATTACGGATGGTTTATTTTTAAAGGGCGTGCGTGAAAGAAAGAACGGCAATATGTATACTCATTCCTTACTGCTCGTTGGAGCTGGTGCAAGGAGATTTCAATTAATTGAAGGATTCCATAGATAGATAGTAATGGTCGGGCCAAACATGGCTCGGCTTTTTATTTTGCATAGAAAGTTAAGCATAATTCATAGGGTGGAAACCCGAATGCGACCTAAATAATAATAGGAGTAAAGCTGTCCCTGGGCGGCTGGGATTTGTCCCTCTTCACAATGACGGGCTTCAGCCATCCGAATCAATTGCAGCTCACCTATGGCTTGGTCAGGATCATCCTCGTCACGAGAAATGTAAAAGGTATGGGGAACACGGAAGCAAATAAAGGGGCAATAAAGTCGGGAAGATGAAGTAATTGCACGGACAAAAAGATGATGGCGGTGCTAATGACGATATTCACGATCGAAGTAAGGGGAAATTGCAAAAATTTCTTCAAGGTAGGCTTTGTTTTATAGGTGAAGTATGAATTCATGAAAAATGAGCCAATGAGGCATAAGAAAAAACTAAGGAAATGAGCCTTCAGATAATAGAAGTGAAGGGTATCTGCAAAGATTAAGTACAAAATGTAATAGTTGGTTGTATTGATTACTCCTACAAGATTAAACCGCCAAAATGCCTTGTCCATGAGTATCATGCATTGCTCCCAGCCTTCTGTATATTCGTTAGGACTTAGTATGTACAAAAGTGTATAGATTCATGAAAGAAAGCGGAAGTCAACGTAATCTCCCGCTTTATGTCAATACTTGATATTCATTTAATAAATCCATTCCAATCTCACGATAGTAGGGAAGCTGTGTTAAATCATAGGAATGCGGCTGGCCAGTTAAATATTTGCGATATTCTTCTGCCTGTTGTTTTTGTTCCTCGGTCAAGCTTGGATGGCTGTCCAAAAGAACATGTCCGAGTTCATGAAGTATTTTGGAATGGACGACTAAAATTTTATCTTTAGGTGTTTTTTTCGCTGCATATTGCAGGGCCTGCAGATAATGGCTTGTAGCTTCTTCATAATTTCCTGTCAGGTAGGCTAGCTTTCCGGCGCCTTCATAGGCATTCATTTTTTCCGTATCTGTCTTGGCCAAATTTATGGCTGAACGGTATGTCGCAAGAGCTTTTTCATAATGGTGTTTTTCCGTATAATTCTTTGCTAATAATATGGTCGCAGGAAGAATCATTTTCCTGACTCTTCTGGGTGTTTTGTCTGTTACGGAATCAAGCCCTTTTTCAAAATGGCTTATGGCATTATCGATTTCTTGGTTTTCATCAGCGAGAATCGCCTTTTTCAAATAATCTTCTGTCTGATCGGAGGTGCTGAAAAAATTCAATTTATGCATCTTAATCACCTCTTTCGCTAAATCTATTTTACTATAATTATACCATATTGATGGTAATAAACATCGAAATATTTAGAAAATTTTAGAGATATTTAAGAAAGCCAGTTCGGATTGAACTGGCTTTTTGTCAGTTATTTTTCTTGTTTAGCCTTTTGTTTACCAGGGAACCACCAATTCCATTTGCCAAGCAATTTCATCAAGGAAGGAACAAGAACCATACGTATGAGGGTGGCATCAATAAAGATGGCCAGCGCCACTCCTACCCCAACCTGTTTGACGGGAACGATATCTGTGAAGGCAAAGGCTCCTGTGACAGCAATCATAATAGCTGCTGCAGATGTAATAATCCGGCTTGTTGTCGTAAGACCTTCCAGAGTGGCTTTGTCATTATCACCTGTTTCTAAATAAATCTCCCGAATACGGGATATTAAGAATACCTCATAGTCCATGCTAAGGCCAAAGACGATAGCAAAGATGAAAATCGGGATCATCAAAGCAATCGGATTTGCCTCAACGCCGAGATGACCTTCCTGGAAAATCCATACAATTAAACCGAATGCCGCTCCCAGCGACAGGATATTCATCAGAATCGCTTTAAGAGGAATCAAGATAGAGCGGAATGCAAACATCAGGATCAAGAAGGTTGCAGAGACAATCAAGATTAATCCTTTTGGTGTTTGGGTACCGATTTCCTCGTAAATTTCCTGATTAAATTTAGCACGTCCTCCTACAGTATAGGTGAGGTCTGTGTTAATGGCGCCATCTTGCAAGTCCTGTACATATTCGGCTGCCTCCGTTGAATCATATGGCGCATCAATTTCAACCATGATATAGGTTGTGTCTTTATCGACCATATTTTCTAATGCTGGTTCAAGCTGAGCTCTTATTTGTTCAGATTGCAGGGCTTGAGTCAGGCTTGCGGCTGTTTCCATATCTGTAATGGAGAAAAGTGAATCGACATTGGTCACAAGAGGTTCTTCCTGCAGATCCCCAATGAATTCCTCCACTTGCTCTAATGAATCATCTGTCAATATATCATCCTCTGCTTTAAGCACCACGGGCATGATGGTGTGGTCTTCGGGCTGGAAGTTTTCCTCGAATGTTTCATAAGCAATCCGTGTTTCATTATCAGCTGGAAGGGATTCTGCATTAGGTATTTCCAGCTCAATATGACGTATTGGAGCTGCCACCAAAATCAAGATGACCAAAGCCGCCAAGGCACTTAAGATAGGCTTCTTCATCACAAAACCGGCAAACCTCCTCCAAGCGGAAGCATCCTCTTTTCGATTCTTGATAATCATGGCTTTGTTAATGTTAGAGCCAAGAATGGAAAGCAGGCCTGGCAGGAAGGTCAAGGCAGAGATGACCGACACCAGCACTACGACAATGCCGCCAACCGCCACACTTCTAAATATGTCAATTTGAATGAAGAGCATACCTGATAAACCAAGAATGACACAGATACCAGAGAAGGCAATGGCCCTTCCTGCGGTCTTGGTTGTGATGGAAACAGCATCCTTCACATTGTGCTCCTTCAATTCTTCCCTGAAGCGATTGATGTACAGCAGGGCAAAATCGATGCTGACTGCAAGTCCAATCATCGGAGCTACATTCAAGACAAAAACTGATAAGTTAAAAATCTGGCCGAGGAAATAAATAATCCCCATCGCCGTAATCACGGCTATAGCACCAGTCAATAAAGGGATAAGGGCTGCAACCAATCCCCCGAATGCCAAAAGAAGAACGACCATGGCAACCGGGACTCCAATCAGCTCCGCATTTTTTAAATCCCTTTGAGATGCTGCATTCATTTCTTCCTCAATTACATCACCGCCAGTCAAAGAAAGGGAAATGGAATCATTTTTCATTTCTTTCTCAAGCGCATCGATATTGTCTGCCGGCTCCTTTTCTTTCTCAAAAGAGATGGAGGCATAGGCAAGATTCTCTTTTAGCTGAGAGGGATTATCAAGCGGTGACGTGATGGAGGTGATTCCATCGATTGAATCAATGTTTTTTAACGTATCTTTTATTTCCTTATTAAATTGGTCTTGACTCAAATTGTCCTTATTCTCAAATAAGACAATATAGGGGGAAGAGGATTGGCCGAAATGATCCTCAAGCAGCTTATTGGCTTGATCATAAGAGGAATCCTTCATTTCAAATCCACTGCCCTGCAGGATGCCTGGCATTTTCAGTGCGAAGAATCCCATAATGATGGTCAAAATGGTCCAAAATATCACGAGTGCTTTTCGATATGTATACATAATGTCCTCCCTTGTGAATTATTGCGGCTATTCATATATACCCATTTAATGCTCTCTTATATTATATTGCTGTATTTTTGCCGTTCTTTCAATTGGTCATCAATTAATAATTATTTGATTTATGTGCTTGAGGCATAAAACAAAGAATAATTGAGAATAGTACAAGTGAGAACTAAGACATCTAAGGAGGAAAACAAGAATGAAAAAAATCTTATCCATTCTAGCTGTTGGCGCTTTAACATTTATGGTAGCAGGCTGTGGTGATGATAATAACAACGATAATCAGACAGCGAATGACAACACAGCTAATGAACAGCAATCGAATAACACGAGCAACTCGGACCAAGGAACCGTCAATGATACAGCTGCACAAAAGAATGAGACACCTTTCAATGAGTTTAGCCTAGAGGTGAAATACCCTAATAACCAAGAATATGAAGCAGAATACGATTATGAAAATAACCGCATCGATGCCTCTATTGAGGATGATGTGAACAATTCTCGTCTCAAGGGTGAAGATGCCGAAAAGCAATTACGCGACAAATTGAAGTCATTAAATATAGATGCTCAAACTTCTGAGAAAGATGTGATTTCAAGTGTCATCTCGGCTTTTGATGTAGCCGATAATTATCAAGCAATTGATGTAGACATTACATTTGCTGATGGAACAGAGAAAGAGTATCGTTCAACGAAATAAGAAAGAAAAGAGGCGCAGGCTTTAAGCCTGCGTCTCTTTTTGCACTAATGTATGTCAGAATTTCTTCCTGTTCGCCTAATTCCAACCGCTGAGGTACAGTTTTATTTTTTTTGCGAATTCTTGGAAGAGGTTTTCCTTTCTGCCATTCTGCTCATTCTTTTTCGTTTTCCATTCGTTTACGGTCGCAATTGTAATCAAGACGCCGCCTCCAATGAATAAATACCACCACCATGGAAGATTGCCCCAAAGGGGACTTGTTTGCAGGAATACATTTAACAAGATTATACATATGCCTGTGATGAAATACCAAAGTCGCTTTTTATAAAACCCATAGATGGCAGACGCTAATGAGAGAGAGCCGACCGTAATAGCTTCCCCAAGGCTGTTTTCAAGTATGGCGTCATACACAATAAGCACAGCAGCCAAAACGAGTCCAATCTTGTGAATTAGGCGGAGTGTATTATTTTCTCTCCAGATTTTCTTCTCCAAATAGATGAGAATGAAGATCACAGGGACAAGATAAGCTTCCACTTCCACATAGGATGGAAGAGTGAGATGGTTTAGTAACAAATAGTATGGATTAAGCAATGAAATGACAGTTACTGTGCTCAAAATATTGCGCCAATGAAGACTTTCTAATCGGCTGATTTGCACATAAAGCAGACCGGTTATCACAAGGTCTGGTACCACCTTCATAAGAATGTCGGAATCAATAGGTACCGGATGAGCAAACACATAAATAAAAGAACCAATCCAGTACCAATCCATTATTGGTTCACCCTTTGCCCATTTTCTTGAAGATGGGAATGGATACTTGAATATTGTTAATCCAATCGTGGTGAGGGTAAGGACAGCCAATAATGCTCCTGCGAGTTCGAGATAGATGGAACCCTCTAAATATATGTCGACATACCATTTCCAAGTAAGGATGAAGGAAAGCATGGGCCAGAGCAAGAGAATATACAGTCGTATTTGATGGATGAAAAACATGAGCAACCCGGAATAAATGAGCACGAAAAAGATGGAATATCCTTCGTCAACGAAGAAGAAGGAAGGCAGGCCAAAAGACATGAACAGTACAATGAAATACATGAGCCGTTTCTTTGTTTCCGGTTTGGCCAATATCCAGTAAGCGAAATAAATTAAGGCCGTAATAAATGGGATAAATGAGAGAGCTGATAAAGTCCACTCGGCCTTAAGTCCCCACTTCAATAGCGTTAAAGGAATAAAGCTCATGGAAAGGTACAACATCATCTTTTTCATCCAATCCATTTGTACGAGTCTAAAGGCGTAATAGAACAGCCCGGCACCAAGAGTATATTCCCAGTAAATGTCCAATCCAGCGGTCTCTATAATCAGACAGACTATGAGAAAGCTGGAAAGAGCTAAATAGAGAAAGAGCGGGTAGGCTCGTATTCTCTTTCTTAAATAGTGCTCTCCTGCTGCAAGAAGAATCGGGCCTGTAAGGTATAGAAATGACGTCAAAACGCCGGTATCAAATGAACGGATTGCTGCAAAATAAGTGAACAAAAAGGCAGCCCCAGCTCCAATCCATAAATACTGAATACGATAGACTTTCGCCATATGGCTGAAAAATAGCATTCCGAACGCTAAAAAGGCTACAGGCAAAAAACCGTCGGGTTCGATGATTGCTTGAGTAAAACAGAGGAGTACGCCTAAGACATAAAACCCTCCAGAAAGGTAATCAAATAGCATACGAATATTTGGCAGCCGCCTGTAGGCAGCATATGCAGTTAGCCATAGAATGATTGACAGGTAAAAGGGGATCCATTTTCCCTCCAAAGCTCTGAATTCACTGAAAAATGTGCCCCAGCCTACTGCTAAAAGGAATGGTACAGCTTTAGCAAAGGGAGATTGCCTTTCCATATAAAGGAGGAAGGATTGAATTATGGTAACCAGCCAAATGCCAAAGGAGATGTCATCAATCGCTGCATAGATAATCAATAACGGGAATATAATGTGAACCCCGCAGTAGTAGAGCATTTTATATTTCTTGATGTAGGCAAAAGGAGAGAATAGAACTGCACCATACATAATGAGATTGCTAATGAGCAGGAATGGCCAGGTGATATCTAAGTTCATCCAATCGGACAAGGCGAGCCCGAAGGAAAAGCATCCCAAAACGAAATAAACGATTCCGAATGCGGAAACTGGGATGATGCGAACATCCTTCGTGAGTGCAATAATGGTTACAAACATAAGAAAATAAGCAATTGCGATAATAAATTCATTTCCGTTTTGTATGAAGATAGTATCAAGAGAGACATAACTAAAGACGATGATAGTGACGGCCGTGCCGGTGTATCGATACAATGTTTCCCACTCAGATGATGCGCGCTCCCGATAATAATAGATAAGTGCCGCAAACACGGATCCTAAGGCTCCAAGCAGAAGAATGGTTGCTTCGTGGGATAAGTGGTCAACGGTCTGATACACGCCATAAATCAGTAAAATCGGGAAGATATAGTAATATTCTTTCCGGTTTTGATATTGGCTCATCAAAAGATATAGTGCGCTTGAGAGAAGAATGCTGATCCCGTTGACGGTCTTGCTTTCGTAGATGAATATGGTGAAAAGTGAGACAAGCACAAGATTAGCTTGTAAGTATAGGTTAAAGTGCTGTGTAAATAAGGCATGATTCAGCCATTGGGTAATTCGTCTCCTGCCCCAAAGCAAAAGAAAATTAGTCAATGTCATACAAAGGAAGAACAAGTCCTGCGAGCTGACCATTGATTTGATGAGGAAACCAGCCGTAATAGTAATTCCGGCATAAACAAGCGCAGTAAACAGCAAGGAAGAATGCTTTCGCATGAAATACATATATAAGACAGTTGTTAAAAAGGAAAATGCAAAACCATAGATGTACCTCCCGCCGCCTTCCACAGCAAACCAAGGACCAAATAATTGAAAATAGCCGGCGCTAATCCAAATGACAGGAAAAAATAAATTGGATAAGACTAAAAAGCTGAATGAGCTCTTCGTAATTTTAAAGACCTTATTAGTTATGAGATGGATACCATAAAAAAATAGGCATATGAGAACAACCCATAAGGTTTTAATCACAGGCGAATAAGAACTCCAATTATTTGTTGCGAACATCAGCCCGCCAAACAAAAGCATGATAACCCCAGCAATTAATGACCAAGTAATATTGCGCTCCCTCAGATCCTCCTTTGATTTAGGTACCTTTTGCTTGGCGGGCTTAACTGGAGCAGTGCTTTTGAGCGGTTTTATAGGTTGCTGAGCAGCTGGACTATTAGCATGTACCTCCTGCGCTGCAGCTTGAAATTGCTCATGTGCTGAATAGACATGTTTAAACGTTTTATCTGTAATGAGTCCATTGCGGTAAAGCTTTCTAAGATGCGAAATGAAAATATCATCTCTTTCCAACGAACATTCCCCCTTTCTCTCAGGAATATATTCCCGATTTGAGCAATAAACTCCTTTTTTTGTATCAGACTCATTACAAAAAGATTAAAGGAGCAATTTATTTGTTTAGTTTAGCGGCAAGCGGCTATAAGAAGCGTAACAACCTGGAACAAGGAGAGGAAATAGGTGGACAACAAAGAAGAAAAATTGAAAATGACACGTGCTGAGGCAGGCCGGAAAGGCGGTCTTGCCACCGCCAAGAAGCATTCTCCTGATTTCTACAAGAAAATAGGTCAAAAAGGCGGTAAATCAACAGCTGATAAGCATGATAAAGAGTTTTATCAAGGTATTGGTCAAAAGGGAGGAAGCTCGACCTCCGAAAAACATACAAGTGATTTCTATAAAGAGATCGGCCAAAAAGGCGGAAGCTCGACTGCTCGTAAGTTTGACAAGGACTTTTATCGGGAAATCGGGAGAAAAGGCGGAGAAACAGCTGCCAAAAACCGAAACAATCCTGTTAAGAGCAATAATGGTTAACGATCTAGCTAGAATCAGTTATGAAAGGAAGTTTGCCTTGTTGGCGGACTTCTTTTTTATATATTGATTTTCCCGTTGCACATTCATGAAAGTTAGGTATAAGATGTAATAGGCATAATAACTAATAAAAGAGGAGTTGATATTATTGAGTAACTACGATTCGGGTGACCCGGACACGAGTATGATTGGGAAACCCAACGGTGCTTTTTTTGAAAAGTGGGGAAAGATAATAATCAATCCTGTCAAAAGAGTTGGTGCTTCCCTCTAAAGAGGAGGTTTTTGTTACATGTTGGAATACTACATTACAGACTCAGCAAATACACTGCAAAAAATTGATAAGCTGGAAAAAGGCTGCTGGGTGAATATGGTTGCACCGAGTGAATCAGAGATTAAGCTCATATCAGAACGGCTGAACATCCCGGAAGACTTCATCAAGGATCCGCTCGATGATGAGGAGCGCTCCCGTTTGGAGAAAGAAGATAATCATGTATTGATTATCGTGGACTTCCCGTACATTATTTATGATGATTCGGGTTTTCCTGTCTATGAAACGCTCCCGATTGGTTTGATTGTGACGGAAGAATGCTTTATTACCATCTCACTGATTGAGAATCCAATTATTATGGATTTCATTAATAAAAAAATTAAAGGGTTCTTTACGTATAAGAAGACCCGTTTTGCCCTGCAAATTCTATTTCATATCTCCACGTATTACTTACGATACTTAAAGCAAATTAATCGAAAAACAGACGACATAGAGAAAGAGCTCCATCAGTCTATGAAGAATGAGGAGTTATATGCGTTCCTTTCTTTGGAGAAGAGTTTGGTTTATTTCACGACCTCGCTTAAGTCTAATAAGATTGTGCTGCAGAAAATGCTGCGTCTTAATCATCTGAAAATGTATGAAGAGGATAAGGATTTGCTTGAGGATGTGATTATTGAAAATACACAGGCTATTGAAATGGCTGAAACGTATCATTCCATCTTGACAAGTATGATGAATACATTTGCATCCGTTATTTCAAACAATCTGAATATCGTGATGAAATTCTTGACGTCAATCACGATTATTTTATCCTTTCCGACGATTGTTGCCAGTATATATGGGATGAACGTCGATTTGCCTTATCAAAACAATCCTTATGCATTTGTGGGCGTCATATTTGTAGCCCTTTTATTATCATCTATTACAACCATTATATTTTGGAAGAAGAAGTACTTTTAAAGATAGCGGACGCTATCTTTTTTTTTTGGGAAGACTAGGTGTGAAGAGATAAGATAGCAAAAAATAATGCTTGAACAGCTGTTCAAAAAAAGTGGGTGAATAAATGATGGAAATCAGAGAAAATGCAGCCAAGCGGGTGGCTTGGATTAGTGTTTGGAGTAATGTCTTTCTCACACTTGGAAAACTGGTCATAGGTTTTTTGGCTGCCAGTAATGCGTTATTTGCGGATGGTGTCCATTCTGCAGCCGATGTGTTTGCATCTGTCATTGTATTATTAGTCATAAAGATTTCTAATAAGCCGGCAGATGTGGAGCATCCATATGGCCATGGAAAAGCCGAGGTAATTGTATCTGGAATCATCGGTATTTTGCTCTTCGTCGTTTCTCTTTATATTGTGTACGAAGGAATCGCCGGTTTCTTTCACCCTGTTGAAGCTCCGAGCTTTATCGCCTTTTGGGTAGGTTTGTTTTCATACATTGCCAAAGTATGCTTGTTTCGCTATTCAATGAATGTCGGCAAGAGAATGAATAGTAAAGCAATTGAGGCAATAGCCTATGATCATCAGGCAGATATTGTGGCTTCCCTGGCTGCGGCAATTGGTGTATTGATTTCATATCTGGGGGATAGGTTTGACATCGTGTTTCTCTTGTACGGAGATAAAGTGGCAAGTATTTTCGTCGCTTATTTGATTTTCAAGATTTCGAAGGAAATGATGACTGAGGCTTTTCATATCTTAATTGAGCGAAATGTAAACCAGGATCTCATGGATCAGTTCAAAGAAGTTGTATATCAATTCCCTGATGTTAAACGCATAGACAGGATTCGCGCACGTGAGCACGGGCATTACCTTATTATGGATATTCGTCTATCTATTGATCAAGATAAGACCATCAAGCAAGGACATGATCTTTCTCATGAAATCAAGGATGCGTTAAAGGGTAAATTTGAACAAATAGAGGAAGTGATGATCCATCTTAATCCATATTTTTCGGAATGAGTGAAGCCAATCTGTCCCAAGGGGGTGCAGGTTGGCTTTTGCAATTAGTTCAAGTGGTTTATTCTCTTTAAGTAATGATATAGTAGAAAATATAGGCGATGGGGAAGAAGGGAAAAGGGATGATAAAGGGAAGAAGTGGTCTGTATATATTGGTATTTCTCTTCCTCCTACTCCTTGCAGGCTGTCAGTCAAGTAAAGGGGAGACAGAGAAGGAGAAGAGCGAACTTGTCATAAGTGCAGCGGCAAGCCTTCAAAAAGCTCTCACTGAAATAGAGGCAGATTATGAAGAGGAGAATGAGGATATTTCCCTCATATTCAATTACGGAGGCTCCGGATCATTGCAGCATCAAATACAAAACGGTGCTCCAGTTGATTTGTTTATCTCTGCAGCCATTGAACCTTTCGAAAACCTTCTAGATGATGGGTTGATTGAAGAGAAGGCATACAGTAATCTCCTCGGCAATGAATTAGTGCTTATTGCAGGGGGAAAAACGGATTTAGAGGGAGTGGAGAATCTGGATTCTGTATCTAAGATTGCCATAGGCTCACCTGATTCCGTACCAGCAGGGAAATATGCCAAACGGTCTCTAGAGGCACTGGGCTTGTGGGCAATGATAGAAGATAAGCTCATCTTCACAAAAGATGTAACCCAAGTTCTTACATATGTTGAAACTGGAAATGTTGAGGCAGGCCTTGTCTATTCGACCGACGCCAAGAGCTCTAGTAAGGTAAAGGTTATAGACACCCTTCCAAATGATACACATGAAGAGATTATTTATCCTGCGGGAGTTATTTCCTCGAGCAAGGAGAAGGAAAAAGCCAAAAAGTTTTATGCCTATCTGCAATCAGATAGGTCACTTGAAATATTTAAAAAGTATGGTTTTAAGGGAATGAAGTAAGAGATGCAAATAGAATTTTGGGCACCTATCAAACTCTCTATTGAAATTGCAGCCTTTTCCGGAATGTTGGCTGTCATTCTTGGAATCCTTGCTGCAAGAATGATGCTAAGGCACGCTGATATGAAGGGGAGAATGCTGATAGAAACGTTTTTCCTACTGCCAATTATTTTGCCTCCAACGGTTATCGGTTTTTTGCTTGTTATTCTATTTGGTCAAAATAGCCCTGTAGGTCAGCTGATTTTTACGTTGTTCGACCAATCTCTTATCTTCACCTGGGCTGCAGCGGCGATTGCTTCAATGGTCGTTGCCTTCCCATTGATGTACCAAAGCGCGAAAGCAGGATTTGGTTCCGTAAATCCTGAGATAGAGGATGCGGCGAGGATAGATGGAGGGACAGAATGGAAGATTTTCTGGAAGATTAGCATTCCGCTTGCTGGAAGATCTCTGTTAGCTGGAGCTATCCTGACATTTGCGCGCGCTCTAGGGGAATTTGGAGCTACTCTTATGTTTGCAGGCAATATTCCAGGAAAAACTCAAACAATGCCGGTTGCTATTTATATGGCATTTGAATCAGGGAAAACAGAGCTGGCGTGGACTTGGGTTGGGATAATGATCCTTATGTCTATTGGCATGCTTGGAATTATCCAGCTGCTGCAAAATAAACATTCCGGTGATTAACTGTGGTGAATGTTTAGAATGTTTAAATAGTTGTGATGCCTAAGTAGGCTGACTAATGGTAGAATAGGTATTGATAAAATAGTAAGGGAGCTGGAAAGATGAATTTAGATCAAAGATTAGATAAATATGCTGAATTAGCTGTAAAGGTCGGTGTCAATATTCAGAAAGACCAAATATTATATATATCATCTTCCATAGAGGTAGCTTCATTTACCCGCAAGCTTGTCCGGAAAGCCTATGAAGCAGGAGCACGTCATGTATATGTGGACTGGAGCGATGAAGAGGTGACGAGAGCTAAGTTTGAACTTGCTCCTGAAGATGCATTCCTTGAAGTGCCGGAATGGCTCGTCGCACATAGAGAATACATAATCGAAAAAGGCGGCGCAATCATTTCTGTTGTATCCCAAAGTCCGGATGCCTTAAAGGGTATAGACACGAAGCGGATTGCCAATTATCAAAAGGCGACTGGTACAGCGCTTAGTAAGTTCCGCCAAGCAATGCAAGCTGACAAATTCAGCTGGAGCGTGATCGCTGCTGCTGGTCAAAAATGGGCAGATAAAGTGTTCCCGGATGCAGACAACAGCTTGGATATGCTATGGGATGCCATTCTAAAAGCAGTTCGAGTGGATTCAGACGATCCTGTACAAACATGGAAAGAGCATGACTATAACTTACGTACAAAGGCAGATTACTTAAATGAGAAGAAATATAAAGCCCTGCATTATCGCGCACCGGGAACAGATTTAACGATCCAGCTGTCTGATAAGCATGAATGGTGCGGAGCAGGAAGCATCAATGCTAATGGTCATTCCTTCATGGCGAATATGCCGACCGAAGAAGTATTCACGGTTCCGCTGAAAGAAGGAGTTAATGGTACAGTTTCAAGCACGAAGCCGCTCAGCTATGGCGGCAATGTCATTGACAATTTCTCCTTGACCTTTGAAAACGGCAAGGCGGTAAGTGCGAAAGCAGAAGTAGGAGAAGAGGTTCTTCTTGGCCTTCTAGATACAGATGAAGGAGCAAGATACCTAGGAGAAGTGGCTCTTGTACCGCATCGTTCCCCTATCTCTGACACGAATGTGCTGTTTTATAATACTTTGTTTGACGAGAACGCTTCTAATCATTTAGCCATTGGTTCAGGCTATGCTTTCTGCTTAAAAGGCGGGAAGGAAATGTCACAGCAAGAGCTTATTGAAAATGGAGTTAATGAAAGCATTACCCATGTTGATTTCATGATTGGCTCTGCCGAAATGGATATTGATGGCGAACTTGCTGACGGAACACTTGAACCAATCTTCCGCGGCGGAAACTGGGCATTCTAATCATTCAGGCCATGGGTCTTACAGCCCGTGGCCATTTTATTAAATAAGTAGTAGTGTATATTTTGGTATTTAAGCTATAATAGATGGAAGAATGCTAAGGAGTGGAAGAGATCGTTGAAATCTAAATTACAGTTCTGGACTTTGGAAATATTGCTGCTGTTGATCATTATTTACATAGGCACAAAAATTTCCTTCGTATTCCATCCTATTGGGGTTTTTATCTCAACATTGTTTTTCCCGATATTAATTTCGGGCTTCTTGTTTTACTTGCTAAATCCAATGCTGAAGCTGCTTATGAAATGGAAGGTTCCAAAAATAGTGGGAATCATCATTCTCTATTTAGCGCTTATTGGACTAATCACGATTGGAATCACAAAAGTTGTGCCAGTTGTAACCGACCAAGTCACGGATATTGCAAAACAAACACCGGAGACGATCGACCATGTTGTCGCATTTATAGAGGATGCATCGAAATCAAATTGGTTCAATTATGTTGTTGAACAGGATTTCATTAAATTTGAGGAAATAAAGGATCGATTGCTTGAGTTTACAACAAATATTACAAGCAATATCACATCCGGTATATCAGCGGTGGTTTCATTCATCACCAGTTTGACCTTAATCATTATTACGGTTCCGTTTATCCTCTTCTATATGTTGAAGGATGGCAATAAATTGCCTGGAGCTATAATGAAGTTTCTTCCTTCTTCATTCAGGAAGGAGGGGCTCGTTGTCATTCAAGAGACTTCTCAAACATTAGCAAATTACATACAAGGACAAATGATTGTATGTATTTTCGTTGGAACTGCTTGCTTTATCGGTTTCTTGCTGATCGATTTGCCGTATGCCTTAACACTGGGACTCGTAATTGCGGTCACGAATATCATTCCGTATGTCGGTCCGTTCATCGGTGCGGCTCCGGCGGTGCTTGTCGGCTTATTCCAATCACCTCTGGCAGCCATTCTGGTTATCTTAATCATTGTTATTGTTCAGCAGCTTGATGGAAATCTTATTTCACCATTGATTATCGGAAAGTCCTTAAATATTCATCCATTGACCATTATCCTCATTTTGCTTGTTGCCGGCTCATTAGCGGGTATTCTAGGGATGATCCTTGCAGTCCCTACGTATGCGGTTGTCAAGACAATCACGAAGAATATTGTCCGGCTCGTTAAGCTCTATCGGGCAAGGAATGCGGTCATTACGGATGATGTTTGATTGTGACATGTCTCATAAAGGATAAGGAACAAATCAAAAAACACACGTGTTAACACGTGTGTTTTTTGATTATTCGGCGGTACTGCTTGATAGCGGTTGAGTGAACAGCTTGTTTTCTCCTTCTGATGGCTCGCTCGATGCAGGAAGCGGTTGAACCTTCATTGGCTTTTTTCGGATTTCAAGATAACGGATATGATGTTCCTCCATATCGATAATGGTTACCTCGTAATCGTCAATCTCAAGCATATCGCCAAGCTTTGCTTCGTATTTCTCTGTCAGAACCCAGCCGCCTATTGTGTCTATATCAGAATCATCAAGACTAGTGCCAAGCAAGTCATTAATCTCGCTGAGTAATACCTTAGAGTCAACAATGTAAGATCCGTCAGAGTTTTTGCGTACTTCAGGAATCTCATCATTATCAAATTCATCTCGAATCTCGCCAACAATTTCTTCGACGATATCTTCGATGGTGACCAATCCGGATGTCCCACCATATTCATCCATCAAAACAGCCATATGAATCCGTTCTGATTGCATTCTCACAAGCAAATCATGGATTGGAATGGTATCGATGACATGGATAATCGGCCTTATATAATCTTGTATAGTTGAATTTGAAATACTGTCATCGACGACAACATCGGTTAGTACCTCTTTAACGTTTACCAATCCGATGATATGGTCCTTGTCACCGTCAATGACCGGATAACGAGTGAATTTCTCCTCATGGTACAATTGAATGAACGCTTGAATGGTATCCTCTTTAGATAAGGAAACCATTTCGGTACGAGGAGCCATGATTTCTTTTGCAACCCGGTTATCAAATTCAAATATATTATTTACATATTTAAACTCAGATTGGTTAATTTCGCCGCTCTTATAACTTTCTGAAAGTATAATCTGCAATTCCTCTTCCGTGTGGGCAATCTCATGCTCTGAAGCTGGCTGAAGTCCAAGCATACGGACAATCAAACGGGCAGAGCCATTAAGCAGCCAAATGAATGGATACATAATTTTGTAGAATGCCATAAGAGGTCTTGAGAATAGAAGAGAGATTGCTTCCGCTTTTTGAATAGCAATCGTCTTTGGAGCCAATTCACCGATCACCACGTGAATAAAAGTAATCAGCAGAAAAGCAATAATGACGACGAGTGGCGTTGTAACAGATTCAGGCAATGAAAGCAGTGCGAATAATGGAGCGAGAAGAGATTCAAAGGTTTCCTCCCCAATCCATCCCAAAGCAAGAGCCGTAATGGTAATACCTAGCTGACAGGCAGATAAATACTCATCCAGATTGGTGATAATGCTTTTAGCAACTATTGCTCTTCGGTTGCCTTCTTCCATCAACTGATCAATTCGAGAAGAGCGAATCTTAACAATCGCAAACTCTGAAGCAACAAAAAATGCGGTTAGCGCAATCAAAATGGCTATAAAAACCAAATTCCATATGTCCAATAAATTTCCTTCAACCGTGATAAGACGGCGAAGGAGTCACCTCCTGTGATAATAAGCTGTTAACAGCTGTATGGTTAATCGTTAACGGATAAAAAGTGCTGGTAGGTTTACTGGCCATCAACTTCCCATGCAAATCCCCCCTTTTTATTAATAAAGAGAAGTAAGTGGAAAATAGTTATTAATTTTTATTATATTAAATTTCTTGATGAATAGCATTTGTTTTAGGCACATTTTTAAAAACAAATCAAATTTAATAAAATTAAGAAAATATTCCCTTTATTTTTCTGCAGAGTTTAGTACAATTTAAATATTGTGAGTTCATTAGTACTGTACCTAAAGAGTGCAGCATTTGAATATATAAGAATGATTGCGACAGAGTTTAACTATAAGAATAAACCCTGACCAAAAGTCAAGCTTATTGCTCA
This sequence comes from Pradoshia eiseniae, assembly GCF_002946355.1. Lineage (NCBI taxonomy): Bacteria > Bacillati > Bacillota > Bacilli > Caryophanales > Bacillaceae > Pradoshia > Pradoshia eiseniae. The sequence goes on along the minus strand of NZ_PKOZ01000004.1, from coordinate 237,535 downwards.
AATGATGTTTTGTTAGAAGGTTTTTGGGTAAATTGGTACTGGTCAGTAAAAAATCAGAAGGTGGAGAATGTGAGAATGGATATCGTATCTAAGTTTAAGATACAGGGTGTTAAAATTGAGAAAACAAAATCCCGGAATGAAATTTTCTCTAGCGTAGTTTGTTCAGAGCTAACGTTTAACGAATTATTGCAGAATTCCTATTCCCTGAAGAAGCAAGTCGAGGTCAAGAGCCATTAAAGCATAATACATACAAAAGTATGTTTAATCATAAGTCATTTACTCTACAAGGCGCTGTTAGGCGTCTTTTTTGCTGTGGTTGGAACTAGTCATTTTTTTAACATAGATAAGACATATTTAGATTTATATGGAATTCTGTGCAAGCACTGTAATTATTACCATTGTTGTTTCGCTAAATTTTGTCTAATATTATGTTAGTAAAGTTTTAAGAACCCTCTACAGTGGAGAAGTTTTTATAGCTTGCAATATTTGAAGACAAATAACCTGTTGGTTAGATTAAGAGGAGGTCATCTATGAAGCTAACAATAAAAATCATCACAGGATTAATTACGGGTATTTTGGTTGGTTTAGGTCTCAATCAATTTTCACCTGAACTATTTAAAATCTTTGATTCATATCTTTTTGAACCAGTTGGTTCCTTATTCATCAATGCTATCACGATGTTAGTGGTACCAATTGTCCTCATTTCCATCACTTTAGGAACAGCTGGTCTTGGCGATCCAAAAAAGCTAGGCCGTATTGGCGGAAAGACAATGCTATATTTCCTTTTCACAACTGCTTTTGCCATCACCATCGGTATTGGACTTGCCTTGTTAATCAAGCCGGGTGCCGGCTCTCAAGTAAATATCTCTGCTGCTGAATACACTGCTAGTCAAGCTCCCTCAGTAATAGATACTCTCATAAATATCATTCCGAAAAACCCTATTCAAGCCATGGCAGAAGGAAATATGCTTCAAGTAATTGTTATGTCTATTTTCTTTGGGCTTGGAATTTCTGCGCTTGGTTCAAAAACGAAGGGCATTATTGATTTATTGGAACAAGGACAAGAATTAATGGTTTACCTTGTCAACATGATCATGAAGGCGGCTCCTTATGCTACGTTTGCTCTTGTAGCAACAGCAGTCGGTAGCCAAGGGATTGCTGCGATTAAGAGCATGGGCCTTTACATGATTGTGGTTGTGTTAGCTCTCTTTATTCATACAGTTGTTGTATATGGCGGAGCGATTTCCCTGCTTGGACGAAGCAATCCACTAGATTTCTTTAAGAAGTTTTTCCCGGCAATTGCTGTGGGATTCAGTACGTCTTCAAGCAGTGCAGCTCTTCCAGTAGCAATGGAAACAGCTCAAAAAGCGCTTAACGTGCCAAAGAACATCAGCAGCTTTGTGCAGCCTCTTGGAGCAACGATTAATATGGACGGAACAGGAATTCTTCAAGGGGTTGCGGTTGTCTTTATTGCACAAACGTACGGCGTTGATTTGACGGTTCCTCAATTGTTGACAGTTATCCTGACAGCGGTTCTGGCCAGTGTTGGGACAGCGGGTGTACCAGGAGCCGGGTTGATTCTACTTGCTATGGTACTTGAACAGGTGGGCTTGCCGGTCGAGGGAATTGGCCTTATTCTTGGAATTGACCGCTTATTGGATATGACGCGTACGGCCGTAAATATTACAGGTGATGCTTCCTGTGCTGTCATTATTGCTCAATCTGAGAAGAAATATGAAGCAAATGAAGATGAAGCACCAGAGATGACGGAAGAGATGACTGCGTAAGGAAATCTCCTTGCTATTGGCAATTCCTTCTAGTATCATATAAGAAAATGAATATAATTTATTCCACAAGGGGAGCCCATGAGGCTGAGAGTGAATGTTCGAATTCTGACCCTCCGAACCTGTTAGATAATTCTAGCGTAGGAATGTGGCGGATATATGCTATTTGTAAGAGAGCAATGTGTGCCATTTTTGACATACATTGCTCTTTTGCATTTTATAAGCCCGTTTTCTCGAAAGATTCAGGTACTCCTCCAAAAAGAAAGGGGAACAATGATGAGAAATAACCGTTTGTTGTATTTGGTTGAGGTGGCTATTTTTGCGGCTATGGCATTTATTTTTGATTTGCTTGGAAACATCATGTCTTTTAGTTTATGGGCACAAGGAGGAAGCGTATCAATTGCCATGGTACCAGTCTTTTTGATGGCCTTGCGGTGGGGTGTAAAAGGCGGTGTTGTAACCGGGCTGTTATTGGGTCTATTGCAAATCGTATCAGGAACGGCCTATATTCTGACACCAGTTCAAGGAATTCTAGATTATATCGTGGCTTTTTCAGCGGTAGGTTTATCGGGGCTCCTTTTCAGTCTGGTCCAACCAAACGGAAACAATAGAAGAACCAATATTCTTTATGTAATAGGCGGGATTCTTGTAGGAAGCTCATTGCGTTTTCTTGCCCACTTTATCGCGGGAGTCGTCTTCTTTGGAGCGGGGGCTGCGGACGGGCAGTCTGTTATCATCTTCTCCCTCCTGTATAATCTGTCTTATTTGCTTCCGAGCGTAATTGTATCAGGCGGGGTTATTATGCTGCTCTTCTCTTCAGCACCAAGATTACTCTTGAAGAAGGCAGCTCATTATTGATTTGTTTAATACGGAGACAAGAAAGACCGCGATAAAGGTTATTGGCTAACCTTTATTGCGGTCTTTTCTATTTAATCAAAGTAGGTTGTTAAAGATTCGATTGGCAGGCGTGAAGTATTGAATGCAGGTGCTAGAGCCTTACCGATAGCAATTAAAGTAATTGGGAAGAGATTGTCTGGCAGGTCAAAGCGTTTGGCGAATGCATCTTTGTCGAAGCCGCCCATCGTGATTGTATCGTAGCCGCGATCTTTGGCGAGCAGCATGAATTGCATGGCAATTGCGCCGGCATCATAAGCGGCAATTTCCTTTAATCCTTCCTTCGGCATTGTTGGATATGCATTCAATGTTTGTTTGATTGTCCGATCAGCGATAGATTGGTCCATATAGCCTTTTTCAACATTAAGGGAATAGATTTTTTCTACGTTTTTGTAAGCTTCGCTATCACCTATAACGGCAACGATTGCCGACGACTCTTCGATTTGCGCCTGGTTGAAGCCAAGTGTCCGGATCTCTTTTTGAAGCTCTTTGTTTTGGATAACGATAAAACGCCATGGCTGCAGGTTGCTTGATGATGGTGCATTGGCTGCAATGCTTAATAATTCAAGAATTTCACGCTTGTCAATTTGAAATTGGGGATCATAGCTTCGAACGGACTTACGCTGTTTGATAATTTGTTCTAATTGTGACATGGTTATTCTCCTTGTAAACTTACTTAAAGTTAGTTTTTATATATTGGTTAACTTACCATTAGTAAGTTAACATGTCAATGCATAAGATTCATGTTATGATAATAAGAGCATAAAGATGGAGGCGATTTCTATGCCAGAAGCCACAGATCATGGTCCAAAGCTACATATATGCAGTGATTTTCACAAGACAATAGAATTTATCGGCCGAAAATGGATGGGGATTATCATATACTCATTGCTGGATGGACCGAAAAGATATCATGAATTAATTGGACGGATTGAAGGAATCTCTGACAGGGTCCTGACAGAAAGATTGAATGAATTAGTGAAGGAGGAATTAGTGAAAAAGAGTTATTTAGATGGTTCTTTAAAGAAAGTCCAATATGAATTGACACCTAGTGGAGAAGCATTGAAGGATGTTATGTTATCTATACGAAAATGGGTTGAATATAAAAATGAGCTGGAAAAGAAGTAAAAGTAAGACTATCAGGCCGGAGAATCCTCTTAAATTTGGAATAGAGGTTCTCCGGCTTTTTATTATGTTTTCTACCTTATTTGGGTGTAAATTTCCTGGAGGAAATTATATGTGATACGCCAACTCTTCTTGATTAAGGGTTGTTTTAATTAAGGATGATGGTGAAAAGCCTGTCAAAAACTCATAAAAAAGAAGTGAATTGACGATAAAACAACTAACTATTCAGTAACAATAGGTTTCATTTTATCACTCAAGGGAATAAAAAAATCAGTAAATATATACAAATTACCAACAATTTTCCATTTATTTCAATTATAATATTTATAACGGGTCAATAATTGATAAAATATTCCATAACTATAACATGTTTTCATACACTAATTGAGAAGAGGGATGGCATGACAAAGGATGAAATAATTCGTTTAATATCAGAGCGCATGAGACTTATCCGGGTTGAGGTTGATTATACACAAGATAAGATGGCGGAAATCATCGGCATTTCAAAGAAAACACTAGTGCAAATTGAAAAGGAGAGAAATGAGGCCAGCTGGACAACTGTTGTGGCTGTCGTCTCACTCTTTCGAGAGACATTGACGGTCCAAACATTATTTGGGGGCGACCCGCTTGAAGTAATAGAAACGGTATCGCGTGAGAGCATTGATTATCGGAAGGAAAAAATGCTCGGAGGGAAGATGTGGTGGAAGGACCTTTCCTCGGAGAAAGGTTATACACTTCAGCAAAACATGATCAGCCAGCATTATCGTATTTTAGATGATGATCAATATCGTATCTTCAGTTCCTTGGAGAGAGAGGTTTCGGAACAGAAGTATAAAGAACTGGTGAATCGCGTTGGGTAATGTTATTTAAGTGTTTGTCAAAGCGGACAACTAGAAATCCCGGCTTTTTAGCCGAGGATTTTTTGTCTTCTTATAATTAAAAACCTACCTGCTCGCAGCGGGTAGGTTAATCTGTCTTATTTAGCCACCATTACTGGGCAGCTTGCATTTTTGATAATTTTTTGTGAAAGGCTTCCGAGAAATAATCTTTTTAATGTTGAACTGCTGCTATTACCGACAATAATAAGATCTGCTCCTTCTTTCTCGGCGTATTGCAGTATGGCATCATCTCTATCCCCTTCCAATACAATAAAATGAGGGCTGATAAGGCTATTATCAGTGATGCCCTTTACATATTTTTCAATCTCTGCTAACCGTGAATCTGCCGTATATGGCTCATAGACATCTTGGTCAGGTAATGCCATCGACTGGCCTTGTGATTGGTCTACGTATAACGGTACTTTTCCATCGAACGGATTGGCCCCTGCTGGATAGTTCTGCGTATCATCTGATTGGTCATATACATGGACGATGGATAGTAATGAATCCTCTTTATTCTTGCATAAATCCATACCCAATGATAAGCCTTTCTTGCTTGAATCAGATCCATCAAATGCAACGACAATATGATTAAACATAGCTACACATCCCTTCTATTACTCCTGTACTTTATCATTTATCCAAAATATTTATTTCAGAAACATTTTATAAGAGACATTTTCTGACGTATTGGATATTCTTTTTCAGGTAAAAACAATTATTTCGTATTTTTATGATTAAACATGACAAAAGGCTAATGACAATGTTGAATAAGAAGGCTTATAATGTAAAAAAGAGGTGATGGGGCTATTGGATAAAAAAACAACGCCAGCAGACGTGCATCCAATTATACGGAGATGCTTGACCCATCTAGATATACTCGGAGCAGATGATAAGCTAAAGCAAATTGTTTATATGTATATGGAGACCCTCTGTCAGGAAGCAGATTCGACGGATAATGCCATAGTAGACAGAAGGCATAAATAGAGAATAATGGACATGATAATAAAGAATAGTTAAAACAACTGGATACCAGTTGTTTTTATTTTTGTGTATAATTTGTGGAACTTGGGTAGATAAAAAGAAAATTTACACCCTGATCGCAAGGAGGAACTATGTCTCGAATGAAACAAATACTGAACAAGCTGGGGAATTTCCTTGACCATTCTAAGGTGTTCCATATCCTCTTGCTCAGCATATCTATATTGACACTAATAGGGTTGATGTACCTTACGTATTTATTAAACGAAGAAGTTGATTTATCCAACTTAGATACAGAGCTTATGAAACCCACAATTATTTATGATAAGGATAATGAAGAAGCAAGTAAAATCACCGCCAACAAAATGGAGGGCGTGTCGATAAATGAAGTGCCTGAACATGTTATTGATGCAGTTCTCTCCATAGAGGATCATCGTTTTTATGAGCATCATGGAATTGATATGAAGGGTATCATACGGGCAGCCTTTGAAAATTTATTCGCTGGCGGCATTGTCCAAGGCGGAAGCACCATTACCCAGCAGCTGGCCAAAAATACAATTCTTACACCAGAGAAGACATATGAAAGAAAAATAAAGGAAGTCGTTATTGCCGGTCAAATAGAACAGCAGTATTCGAAGGATGAGATTCTCGAAATGTATTTGAACCAGATTTATTTCGGCCATGGAGCATGGGGAATACAGAATGCAAGCCGGGTTTATTTTGGCAAGAATGTGGAGGACGTTACACTGGCAGAAGCGGCTATGCTCGCTGGATTAATCCATTCGCCGTCTGCCTTAGACCCATATAAGAATTTTGAATCAGCCAAGAAAAGGCAAGGAGTAGTTCTGGCTCAAATGAAGGCTTTTGATGAGATAAACGAGACCGAATATGATAAGGCCCTTGTCGAAGACATTCAACTGAAAGAGCTGAGTGATCCGCTTAAAGGAAAGTATCCATATTATGTGGACCAGGTTATCTATGAAGCTGTTCGTAAATACGGGCTAGAGCAGGATGATCTTCTGACAGGCGGATACAAAATATACACAGAATTAGATCAAAATATGCAGGAGGTCGTAGAGAAAGTTTATGCAGAGGATGGTAATTTCACGGTAGGTTCCAACCCGAATGAACAGCCGGAGAGTGCTGCTGTGCTGCTGGATCCTAATGATGGAGGAGTCAGGGCATTAGTCGGCGGGCGTTCGGACCATGTATTCCTCGGCTATAACCGCGCAACCCAGCTGAAAGCACAGCCTGGCTCAACGATGAAGCCGCTTGCTGTATATACACCGGCGCTTGAGGAGGGCTACGGGATAAAGGATTTGCTGCTTGATGAGAAAACCGAATTTGCCGGAGGGTATTCCCCGAAAAATAACAATAACCAATACGATGGTGAAGTCCCGATGTTTGAGGCTGTTTATAAGTCGAAGAATATTCCGGCTGTATGGCTCCTGAATGAAATTGGAATCCAAACAGGAATGGATGCGGTCGAACGTTTTGGCATCAAACTTGATAAGGGAAACAGGCAGCTCGGTCTGGCACTTGGCGGAGGCAGTATTGCCGTATCCCCGCTCAAAATGGCTCAAGCCTACTCAGCGCTTGCGAATGAGGGTGTCATGCATGAGGGCCATTTGATTAAGAGAATAGTCAATAAGAGCGGAGAAACAGTCGCTTCCTTTGAAGGGAAAGAGAAGAAGGTGACAACCAAGCAAGTGGCCAAAGATATGACGACGATGCTAAAGGGTGTTGTCGACCATGAGTCGGGGACTGGCCGTTATGCAAAGGTTGATGGATGGGATATAGCCGGCAAGACCGGGTCAACCCAGGTGGATGGAGTCACAGCAGCAAACGCTATAAAAGACCAATGGTTTGTCGGCTATTCTCCTAATCTTGTCGGTGCTGTATGGTCAGGCTATGACAAGACGACCTCTCAGCAATATTTAGTCCGTGACAGCACGAAAGGGTCAGCAATTATCTTCCAAAAAATCATGAGTGGTGCGCTGCCGAATGTTGAAAATGAAAAATTCGACGTTCCTTCTGTTTATGAGCTTGAAAAAGAGGTCGAGAAAAAGACCTTAAGGGAGCTGTGGGAAGAGCAGAAGAAGAAAATCAATGACAGCTTTAATGAATGGATAGACAGATGGAGAGGAAATTGATGATTGCAAGGCAGTTTATATAGGTATAGCACAGAGAGAGCTATTGATTTTAATAGCTCTCTTTGTGCTAAATGGGAGTTTTACCTTTTTGTTATTAGCCAGATAAGTGGTTGCAGGAATTCAGTGAGGATATTTGGATGACAGGGAGGAATTCAATCCTTTTTGAAGAAAAGAATTTAAGATAATAGATAGTATTAAGGAGTGGAGCTAAGTGGAGAAAAATCTCATAGAGCATATAAGATCTTTAGAGGAACGTCATTTGAAACCGGCAATAAGGAGCTCAAAGGAAGAAATGGATAAGATCCTTGCTGATGAGTTTACTGAAATCGGAAGCTCAGGAAGAATGTTTGATAAAGAAGACTGTATGAATCGTGATCTTTCACAAGATGATTTGTCCATGCATCAGTTTACTATGCAAGAAGTGGCGGCGGATATCGTTTTAACTACCTATTATCTAATAAACAAGACACTTGGGCGCCATACACTTAGAAGCTCTCTATGGAAACGAATTGATGGACGCTGGCAGCTGTACTTTCATCAAGGTACTGTAACCAAGCAAGAAATAATCAACGGAAAATAAATTAGCACAAGAAAACGAACGGAATAGTGTTCCATGCGTTTTCTTGTGCTAATCGCTATAATTGCTTAAATAAGGGATTCCTTAGAATTAGAAAATGTAACATAATCCGTATTGCCTGAAATACATACTTCCCTGATTTGGTTAATGGCAGATTGAACATTTGGCCCATTGACATGAATGCTTACATTTGAGCCTTTTCGGATTGTAAGGAAGAATGCAGTCAGAGCGGGAATATTGGTCATATTAATTTCTTGTCGTCCGCGGACAATCTTAATGGAGCCGCTATATGATTTTGCATAATCAGAAATGCACATCAATTGTTTTAATGTAATTGTATCATTAATGGGAAGTATCGAAGAAACGCTTTCTATCTTTTTCATTTCTTTCACCATTCCTTTGTATTTTTTATATTTAATCATATGTACCCGGAAATAGTTCAGGAAAAACTGGATTGGGTGGAATGAAATAGTTTTGTAATAAAGCAATATATATGTAAAATTTCTCTTTTTGAATTGAAACTATCAAAAAGGAAAAAACTTCTCTATGATATAATTTGTATTTTTTGAATTTTAAGCGCTATCATTTGACCGTTTGCTTCCAGACAGAGTATGTTTTTACTAGAAAGACTTTTTAGGGTGATAGGAGGATTTTACGTGGAATATCGGATTGAGAAAGACACCATGGGGGAAGTGAAAGTTCCTGCTGAAAGTTTATGGGGTGCACAAACGGAGAGAAGCCGCAATAATTTCAAAATTGGTGAAGAAATTATGCCGCTTGAGATTGTTCGCTCCTTTGCGCAATTAAAAAAGGCAGCTGCCCACACGAATTATGAATTGGGCAATCTAACAGACAATAAGAAGAACGCAATCTCAAAAGTATGTGACGAAATTATAGCTGGTCAATTAGACGAGCATTTTCCTTTGAAGGTTTGGCAAACTGGAAGCGGAACGCAAAGCAATATGAATGTAAATGAAGTCGTGGCATTCAAAGGCAATCAATGGCTTCGTGAACAAGGGATTGAAGAGGTCCTTCATCCAAATGATGATGTGAATATGTCTCAAAGCTCGAATGATACATATCCAACAGCCCTGCATGTGGCGACTTATTCCATCATCCAAGAGAGGGTCCTTCCTGAGGTTGCTGAATTCAAGAAAGTGCTTCTTGAGAAGGAAGAAGAATTTAAGGATATCGTAAAGATTGGGAGAACCCATCTTCAAGATGCGACACCATTGACACTAGGCCAAGAAATCAGTGGCTGGAGATATATGATTGAACGTTCGGAGCAAATGATTGAGGAAAGTGCCAATAAATTGCTTTCCTTAGCTATTGGCGGTACGGCAGTCGGTACCGGCATTAATGCCCATATTGAATTTGGAGAGAGGACGGCGGCCCATCTAGCAGAACAAACTGGCTACGATTTCACGTCATCTCCGAATAAATTCCATGCTTTAACAAGTCATGATGAAATCGTCTATGTTCATGGTGCCATCAAAGCCCTTGCGATGGATGCGATGAAGATTGCCAATGACATACGCTGGTTGGCGAGCGGCCCACGAAGCGGTATCGGTGAACTAACCATTCCAGCGAATGAACCAGGAAGCTCTATCATGCCTGGTAAAGTGAATCCGACACAAAGTGAAGCTTTAACCATGGTGGCTGTTCAAGTGTTTGGCAATGATGCAGCGATTGGATTTGCTGCAAGCCAAGGAAATTTCGAATTGAACGTATTTAAGCCTGTCATTGCCTATAATTTCTTGCAATCGGCAAGATTAATGGCTGATGCACTTGAATCTTTCCGTGTGAATTGTCTAGTTGGCCTAGAGGCTAATGTGGAGAGCATCGCCAAGAATGTAGAATCCTCACTGATGCTCGTTACGGCGTTAAACCCGCATATCGGCTATGAAAAAGCAGCCGCAATTGCGAAGCTTGCCTTTAATGACAATAGCACATTGAAGGAAGCGGCTATAAAGCTAGGACATTTAACAGAAGAAGAGTTCGACCAATGGGTCAACCCAAGTGATATGGTCAAGCAGAAAGGGTAACAAACATTCAGAACCCCCATCCGAATCATTCGGATGGGGGTTTTTTAGCCAGTATATTCAGTTAGATGATTATTTTTGACCGCTAATTTGCTGTTCACCCATGCGGACAAGGCGTTTTGTGATTTCTCCGCCGACTGAACCATTTGCACGAGAAGTTGTCTCTGCTCCTAGGTTCACTCCGAATTCACTGGAGATTTCATATTTCATTTGGTCAATTGCTTGAGCTGCTCCTGGTGTAAGCAATTGATTAGAGGAATTGCCTGAACTATTTTGTGCCATGATAGATATCCTCCTTAAAATTTGGTTTGGCTGGGTCAGCCGGAATCGAACCGGCTTGTCACAGAAGAGAACGGTGTTTTCTCCTGTATGCCCCTTGTATGGCTTGACCCAAAGTGAATGTTTGATTGTAATGATAGTATAGTTTCGACAGTCCTTTTTCATACAGAATTTAAAAAGAGAAATTATGGGATAGGTGGAATTGAGGAGATTTGGACATTCTAACAGGAGATTAATCGATAAAGGAGCGGTTTAGGATGGAATGTCCTTTATGCAATGGACTTTGTGTCATGGAGGAGACGTGTACATCATGCGGAACTGATCTTTCTGATATGGGAAGAGTGATGGATTATGATGATGATTACAGCGCTTACCTAAATATTGCCACGCAAAAGCAGAATGATGGGGATGTTCATTCAACTAAGGAAAACCTATGCTATCATCTTTTCTTTTGCAAGGGATGTGGAAAAGATCTAACCGCAGCAATAGTGGAGATTTAGGTACCATAAAAAAGCCGAATGGCGATGACCATTCGGCTCTTCACTATTAAGGACGAATCCTTGCTTCTGTTTCTTTATCGAAGAAATGGGCTTTATTTAAATCCAACCCTAATTGTAGTGTGTCCATCGGTTTGATATCAGAACGTGAATCAATCCGAGCTACAATGGATTGCCCTTCTATAGAAGTATAGAGCATTGTTTCTGCTCCCATTAATTCAGCCACTTCAATTTGGCATTTAACGCTCGTTTCAGGAGAGGCATTGATAAAGACGGGCTCATCATGGATATCTTCAGGACGGATGCCTAAAATGATGTCTTTATTGATATAGCCTTGGGCACGAAGGTAGCTTAGCTTTCCTTCAGGAACGGCGATACGTGTATCGCCTGTTACGAAATATCCGTCTTCTTTAATGGTTCCGTTCAGGAAGTTCATCGCAGGAGATCCGATGAATCCTCCGACGAAGACATTTTCAGGGTTTTCATATACATCTTTTGGCGCACCGACCTGCTGGATGAAGCCGTCTTTCATGACAACAAGGCGGGTGGCCATTGTCATGGCTTCTGTTTGGTCATGCGTTACATAGATAGTCGTTGTATTCAGGCGTTGGTGAAGCTTTGAAATTTCAGCACGCATTTGAACGCGTAGTTTGGCATCAAGGTTAGACAAAGGTTCATCCATGAGGAAAACCTTCGCATCACGGACAATGGCACGGCCAAGAGCCACACGCTGGCGCTGACCGCCTGATAAAGCCTTTGGCTTTCTGTTCAAATATTCTTCCAATCCAAGAATGCGGGCTGCGTCTTTCACGCGACGGTCAATTTCAGCTTTATCAAATTTACGAAGCTTTAATCCGAATGCCATATTATCATAAACGGACATATGCGGATATAGAGCGTAGTTTTGGAACACCATAGCGATGTCACGATCTTTAGGCGGAACATCGTTCACGCGTTTATCATCGATATAAAAATCGCCTTTGGAGATTTCCTCCAGTCCGGCAATCATACGAAGAGTTGTGGATTTACCGCAGCCGGAAGGCCCAACAAATACGATGAATTCCTTATCCTGTATGTGCAAATCAAAATCCGTTACAGCTGTTACTTTATTATCGTAAACCTTGTAAATATGCTCGAGTCTTAATTCTGCCATGCTAATAGCCTCCTTGACCGTATCTAAAATATGTAACCCTTTTCAGATACTATATTACTAATACATAGGGTAAAAATATATGGTCATGGTGCACAAAGAAATATCCAAGTTTTGGGCTATTTGCTTACTTCTCTTCCAATCCTTCCAGGAGGCGGATGGCTAGATAGGCGCTTAAGCTATCTTCAAATTGTCTCATATCCAGTCCGGTAATCTCGAGGAATTTGTCCAGACGGTAATTTAGGCTGTTGCGGTGCAGGTATAGTTTTTTTGCTGCTACTGTGGCATTTGCATTTGACTCAATATAAACCTTGATTGTCTCAACCAAATCCATTTCATTAACGATGGAGCCGAGCATATTTCGTGCCATTGACTGACAAAGCTGCTGGTTTTGTCCGGTGAGAATCAAATCAATAAAGGCTTGGGAAAAGCTTGTTACCCGCAATTTGGGATTCGCAATTGACAGGACATTGAAGCAGGTTTCTTCTGCCTGGAAATTCTGAACGATTCTTTCATCAACAGGATAGTACTTCCCGATAAAAAGGCGCAGATGGGCATATAAATCGCTTTCAAGAGTATCGATAATCGCACCAAAATCTTTGTTAGTCATCATGCTTACTGTCGACTGTTCTATGACCACGCCGCTGGAGCGATCTTTCCAGCAAAGAACAGCATCAGGAAAAAGTGTATGGATAGCCGCACTGAAATCAACTCGGCTGGTATCATTGCTAGCTAAATAAAAGTGGATAAATCGGTAGGAACCTGAACCTGCTTCCTCTAATCTATTTAGGTTTCCCCTATATACGAGATCATGCCAGATGTTTTGTACAGCTGTCATGTTTAATTGGTCAGTATTCAAGGTAAACGGTTCTAAGAAGAATTCAAGGACCGCTTTTTGGTCAGCATTTATGGATTCTTTCGGGATGCCGATATATCCGTGCTGTTTGTTCAAATACCAATGGTAGGAGGAGTCCTTCAAAGGGTAGGAAACCTGAATTAAATCTGGAAATAGCTCTTGTAAATCATTGTTCATGTCGACTAGCCTCCATAATGCGGTAATACATGCTATTGATTGTCATATACATGGTAAAGCATCAATTCATGAAGTCTTGATTCCAGCTCTTTAAGGGAGCTTTCGGACGGCAAGTTGTTTGTCCATTCAATGGAGCCATCCTTATGGTAGACACCAGTATAGCGTTTTCCTTCATAATAGAAAGAGAAAGACCAGCCTGGTATTTTCTCTGTTTGATAGAGTGATTGGAAAGTAAAATGACTAATCATAGTATAGTGCTCCTCATCTTTTCTTTAATGAATTGTTTAATCAATGAAATAGCTTATTTAATGGATATTCATATTCTTTTTTCTATTTTATGTGGGAAATGATTCTATTAGATGGTTTGATTATTGAGAATATAAATAGGTAAAAATTATCTGATTTTATTATAAAACAATTTCTTCCGATTAGGCTTCTATCAGGGTTTATAAATAAATGAAAAAGAGTGCCGTTTATATTGCAATTAATAGCTATTACCGTCTAAACTATTCTTTATTAGCTTTTAAAAGAAGAAGGAGCAAAAAATATGAACTACTTTGTGACAATCGCGACAGTGGTCATCGTTGGGGCAGTCATAGGCGGAATTACCAATGCTCTTGCTATAAAGATGCTGTTTCATCCATATGAGCCTAAATATCTTTTTGGGAGACGCTTGCCCTTTACCCCGGGTTTAATACCGAAAAGGCGTGATGAGCTTGCTGTCCAAATGGGAAGACTGGTTGTCCAGCATTTAATCACACCTGAAAGCATCAAACAGAAATTACTCACATCTTCCGTCAAAGTAGAGGCGAAAAGAATGGCTGAGTTGATGCTGGATCGGACCATTTTTTCGGAAATGACGATAGAGGATGCCTTTCGAAAAATGGGAATAGATGATATGCCTGACAGGCTTGTCCACCGAATCGCTGATAAATCGTCTAATTGGGTGGAAGGCTGGTATCAATCCAACCAAGAGAAACCGATTATCTCTTTCCTGCCTGAAAGTTTAGGAGAAAAGGTAGAAGAAAAGTTGCCGGATGTTTCCCAATATATTTTGGATAAAGGGATTGCCTTCTTTGTAAGTACAGAAGGAAAAGCGAGACTTCAGAAAATGGCTGATGACTTTATGATGGAAAGAGGCAAGCTCGGCGGTTTTATGCAAATGCTTCTAGGTAATGTCAATCTTGGGGAGAAGCTTCAGCCTGAAATCATTAAATTTCTTGCCAATCCAGGAACAAAGGATACACTTACACAGATACTCGTCAACGAATGGAATAAACTAAAGAACATGACCGTGTCGGAGGCAGAACAGTATTATTCCCTTGCTGAACAAAAGAATCTTATTCATAAGGGAATTTTCTATGCTTATGAGCAGCTCGACTTATCCGCTATGCCATTGTCCAAATTGACAGGTGAGTGGAGCGAGATAATCAAGGGGCGCGTATTGCCCGAATTGATTGAAACGGTATCAGAACGAATTATTAATCAGGTGCCGGTCATTATGGAAAAGTTCAGGCTTGAAGAGATTGTTCGTGATCAGGTTGCCTCCTTCCCGGTAACTCGCTTAGAGGAGATGGTCTTATCCATTACGAAAAGCGAGCTAAAGATGATCACCTATCTTGGTGCCTTGCTTGGTGGGCTCATTGGCTTATTTCAAGGAATCTTTATGATAATCATGAATTAAACGAACGCTTTCGAATAAACATGGGGTGTATTGATTCTTCAGTTAATGGTATAGTTATGGAGACTAATTAGCGTTTAGCAAACAGGAGGTTTCCCATGTCAGTAAATTTATATGATCTTGCATACACAGTTGAGAATGGAATTCGCCAAAGTGCAGAATATGCCGAGTTAAAGAAACAGTATGAAGCAGTCATGGCAGATGAAAGTGCCAGAACGATGTTCCATAATTTCCGTGATATCCAGCTTAAGCTTCAAGAAAAGCAAATGACTGGCCAAGAAATTACGGAAGAGGAAGTGCAGCAAGCGCAGAAAACCGTTGCTCTTGTCCAACAACATGAGATGATTTCGAACCTAATGGAGGCTGAGCAGCGCATGAGCGTCGTGCTTGGCGATTTGAATCGTATCATCACCAAACCGCTAGAGGATCTTTACGGAACTCAAGGTTAATAAAAAAAAGCTGATCTGACGATTGTATCAGATCAGCTTTTTTTATGGGTCTCCTGTATATCGTGTTCTAATTTCCTTGCCTGATTCATAGAGAATTATATGGGCATCATGAAAGGTGGCAAAGACATCATGGTATACAAACTGTTAATGATAAATATGGATGGTGCGCTTTTATCTTCAAAAGGGAAACTGAACCCAGTCACGAAAGAGTCACTCGAATATGTAGCCAATAAAGGTGTCGAAGTGGCACTTATTACATCGAATAATTATGACCATGCCTTTAGAACGGGAAAGGCGCTAAAATGCAACCCTCATATCATAGCGCATCAAGGCGGCTTTATCTTGGAGGATTTGCAGAGACCGATATATGTAAAACGGATTCCAGAAGAGACAACAATTGATATCGTCCGCTTTCTGGAGAATATCTCAAGCCATATCCGTCTCATTCATGAGGATGTCACGATTGGAAACAGGGAGGACCTGCCAAGTTCTTTGTTTGCGAGAATCAAATGGACTCCTGGCGATTCAGGCATCTATGCTCAGCAGTTTGTTGATTCTCTATATGATTACTTATTGAAAACACCTCTATCTCCATTACAGATTGATGTATATATTCAACATGAGAAAGAACGGAAGGATACACGAGCGGGATTGATGGCGATGTTTGAAAATGTTGAAATTCAGGAGAGTTTTCCCGGGAAATTAACACTTATCCCGAAATCTGTCGCCAAGACGACTGCGGCCAGATACTTAGCCAAAAGCAGGGGCATCGCCCTTGATGAGATGGTCATCATTGGGTGTGATCCGGATGAGGAGGAGCTTGTCCGTCATGCCGGTCTAGGTGTAGCAGTTTCCAATGCGGCTGATGAGGTAAAGCGGCGAGCAAAATGGCTAACTCGCACCAATGATGAGTTAGGTGTAGCCTATTTGATCAAAGAGGTATTCAGAAGACAGCATCCAATCGGATTCTTAAAGAAAATGAATATAAAGGTCGATAGATAACAATTGATTGCCCATGAAACCAGGCGGAAGTAACCGCTTGGTTTTTCTGAATGAACTGAACAGGGTCATGATTTTGCCCATGTATGGGAAATCTAACAAGCAAAAACTCATCTTTGGCAATTGACCAGCCCATACAGGCTTAGTAAACTGAAAAGGATTGAATCATGGAAAAAGGGGATCAGCATGCATATATACGTAAAAGGTATTGAAGATGAACGGTTAATCCGACCTTTATCTCTTATTGCGGATTTATTCTTTGAGGAATCCAATTTATCAACGGAAAATGACGGTAAAGCAGACATAGTTATCACTATTAAGCAGCAAAGAATAAACGATGAGATGAATATAACGGCTATCTTAGAGGCGAGCTCTGATGACCGGAACCATAAAGCGTCCTATCAGCTAGAACCGAATGGGCAGCTGGATGAAAAAGCATTTTTTAAGCTAATCAAGAATGCTTACTTATATGTTTTTTTAAAGGTACTAGAGGATTATACAGGTATCGTGCAGAAATGGGGCTTACTGACAGGAGTTAGGCCAACGAAGCTCTGGCATCAATACCGCAAGCAAGGAATCGAGCCCGAGCAAGCGAAAAGGCAATTAAAAGAGCAATACTCCATCTCAGAAGAAAAATTAGATTTACTGGAGCGGATTGTCGACCGCCAGCTCGAGGCAATTCCGGACCTATATGATTTAAAGAGGGAAATCAGTCTTTATATCGGAATCCCATACTGCCCGACGAAATGCGCTTATTGCACTTTCCCAGCCTATGCCATCAATGGGAGGCAGGGGAATGTCGAATCTTTCCTCGGCGGTTTGCATCATGAGATGAGAGAAATGGGACAATGGCTGAAAGACAAGAATGTAAAAATTACAACCATCTACTTTGGCGGCGGGACACCCACTAGTATCAGTGCACAAGAAATGGACATGCTCTATGAGGAGCTTTATGAATCCTTCCCTGATGTAGAGAATGTCCGAGAAATTACGGTGGAGGCAGGACGCCCAGATACCATTACGGAAGAAAAAATTGAGGTTATGAAAAAATGGAATATCGATCGTATCAGTATCAATCCGCAGTCCTATACGCAAGAAACCTTAAAGGCGATCGGCCGCCATCATACAGTAGAGGAAACGATTGATAAGTACAAGCTTGCGAAAGAATGCGGGATGGACAATATCAATATGGATTTGATTATTGGTCTACCGGGAGAGGGTGTACCAGAATTCAAGCATAGCCTTGATGAAACGGAAAAATTAATGCCAGAATCTTTAACTGTCCACACGCTATCCTTCAAGAGGGCATCCGAGATGACCAGGAACCGGACTCGCTATAAAGTGGCGGGACGAGATGAAGTGGAGAAAATGATGGAGGAAGCACAAAGCTGGACAAAAGCTCATGGCTATCACCCATACTACCTTTATCGACAAAAGAACATTCTCGGCAATCTTGAGAATGTCGGGTATGCGAAAGAGGGCATGGACAGCCTTTATAATATCCTCATCATGGAGGAGCAGCAAACCATTCTTGGGCTTGGCTGCGGGGCGGCAAGCAAGTTCGTCCACCCAGTCACTGGGAAAATCACGCATTTCGCCAACCCGAAGGATCCTAAATCCTATAATGAGGGATATGAGCATTACACCAGGAAGAAAATCGATATCCTAGAGGAAACACTGTTCTCTAATTAAACTAAATAGGCATTCCATATTCAATTGATATGGGATGCCTATTTTTGTCTTGGTTAAGTATCCGCAGTCATAGGTCACGGCCAAAGGCAGCTGAATCGTGATAATCAGTCCAATGCCATACCGCATGTAAAAAAATTAAAGGATTGGCTAACAATAATAAAAATACACATACTAACAGGTGAAAGCACAATAATGAACTAAGGAGTGTTTGTATGGGTATTCTAAGTGGCAATCCAAAAGATGAACCGATGCACTGCGGAGAAGTATATGGTCTATCTGCTCAATTGGCGGCAGCTAAAGCAGCGAAAGACGGTTATCAGGTTTATTGTAATCACGCAGGTGATAAGGATTTAAAACAATATATAAAAGGTGTTATTAAAAACAGTATAGAACCATCCATTGAAGAAGTAGAAGCGGTCTTAATTGCAAATGACATCGTAGTGCCTCCTACCCCAGCTGAAAGACCTGAAGTGGATGTTGAGCAAATTCCGGCAGGAGCGAGATTACAGGATGCTCAAATTGCTTATGCGATTGCAAAAGATATCGCTACAGGCATCACGGCCATGAGTACTTTGATCACCCAATGTATCCGAGAAGACATAGCCATGATGCTTACGCAACAAAATGCTAAAGCATTGAAAGACGGGGCTGCTTTACTTCAAATCATGAAGGAAAAAGGATGGCTAGTTCCTCCTCCGCTTCATATGGATACAAAAAATAAGGAATAAATGTATGTGTTGGAATCCTATCCTGAGCGATAGGATTCTTTATTTTAAAACTCTTCTATTACTCTAAGCTTTTTCTCCTCAGAATTCGTTGTGTTAAAATTAGTCGACTCCATCTCTATCGAAAAAAATTCGGAAATTTAACAAATTTTCATATTAAAACGCTTACATAAACCTATATAATGAATGTACATTCATATATATTGGAAGGAGTCGTTGTTAAGTGGAATCTGCCTCTGTCGTTAAGAGTGTCATTGTGCAAAAGGACGGATCTGTCGCCACTGTTTCGTTGAATCGCCCGGAGGTATTAAATGCTCTTAATAAAGAGATGATGCAAGAGTTAAACAAGGAACTCAAGTCACTTAGCTTGGATGATGATATCTCCATTATCGTTCTCAAAGGAAATGGAGGGGCTTTTTGCTCCGGCGGAGATATCAAATCGATGTTTGATTTAGGAACTGAGAAGGACTTCTATCACATTATGGATTGCATTAATGAGCTGGCCATGTGTTTGTATACGATGCCAAAGCTCACCATAGCCGCTGTCCATGGTGCTGCAGCTGGACTCGGCTTCAGCCTGGCGCTCGCGACAGACTGCATCATTGCTGAAAAAGACAGCAAGGTTGCCATGAATTTCATCGGTATTGGGCTGATTCCTGATGGAGGAGGACATTTCTTCCTTGAACGCCGTTTAGGGGAATTAAATACGATGAAGCTGATTTGGGATGGAGAGGTCTTGAAGGCGCCGCAAGCATTGGAGATGGGTCTGATAGACATCGTCACAGAAGGCGGGCTGGAAGAGACTGTGAACGAAAAGGTGGCAGAATGGAAGCAAAAGCCGCTGCAAGCAATGATCCGGACGAAGAAAATTCTTGCGGAAACGAAACGGCCGCAATTATTGAAGACGCTGGAGCTAGAAAAATGCTCTCAGTTTGTTATGAGGCAAACAGAGGATCATCAAGAAGGCATTAAGGCATTTGTTGAAAAGAGAAAGCCTGCCTTTAAGGGAAAATAAATAGGACTGCCCCATATAGCTAAAAAAACGAAACAGGTGGAGAAAACTGAATGGTTTTCTTCACCTGTTTTTGATTTACAGAAGGCTTTTGTGCGTCCTGCTTAGAACAAAGGCTTCACGATTGTTATAAGGGAGAAGTTATGGTTCACCAGTAACGAAAATGACCACTTCTACTTATGGGAGTTGAAAATGCGAAAGGAAGGGCTATCCAGCCACAGTCGAACTTCATTGGCTTATGGAATAGCCCCATTTTTACTTAGCGGTGAAATAAAAGCAGTTTTCCAGCTGGGGATGTTAAACGATGCGTCATTTCTTCATAGCCCTTTTCTTGAAGAAGCTTGGAACCGATGTCTTTGGCAGTATCATCATTAGCAGCTTCGATGGATTCATCCATTACTTTCTCACCATTTGGTTCGAACACAGTCAGCTTATAAATACTCATAAGTCCCCTCCTAGTTAATTACAAAGTATCCACTAGTATTTTCCCACAATAGTATAAAAAATGTAAAGTTTTGAACATTTTGATAGTTAAATCCGGTACACTATAATTAGAGGATTTCAGTCTTTTTCAGTTAAGCTGGATGACAATTATAGGATGGAAAAACGTCGAGGGGAGCTGGTCATTTGACTTTAACGATTCATGAAATCACCAAGAAGTTTGGAAGTTTTACGGCTGTGGACAATCTATCTCTTGAGATAGAGAAGGGCAGCATCTTTGGTATGCTTGGCGCCAATGGAGCTGGAAAGACAACGACTTTCCGGATGATTCTCGGGCTTATCGAGCCGACTTCGGGAGGCATTCTATGGGATGGCAACGCGATTGATTACACCAATAGCGCTCATATCGGGTATTTGCCGGAGGAAAGAGGGTTGTATCCGAAATTAAAAACAGGAGAACAGCTTATCTATTTGGCAAGATTGCGGGGAATGGACAAATCATCTGCCGAGAAAGAAGCAAAGGAATGGCTGGAGCGATTCAATGTACCGGACTATTGGGATAAGAAGGTCGGTGATTTATCAAAAGGCAATCAGCAGAAGATCCAATTCATTGCATCTGTTATTCATAAGCCAGACCTGCTGATTCTTGATGAACCATTCAGCGGGCTCGACCCTCTCAATGTCGAACTCTTGAAAAAGGCGGTCCAGGATTTGCGAAAAGCGGGTATGACCATCGTATTCTCAAGCCATCGGATGGAGCATGTGGAGGAGCTTTGTGAGAATTTATGCATCCTCCAGCATGGAGAAGCAATCGTAAAGGGAAGGCTGAAGGAAATTAAGCGCTCCTTTGGAAAGAAGAATATCGTCATTCATGCCGATTATGACTTAAGCTTCTTGAATGAGTATCCTGGCGTACTAAGGATGAAGGAAGTGACGGAAGGCGTGCATGTGCAAATCTCTAAGGAAGAGGATGCGAAGCTAATTTTGGAGGATACGGTCAAACGCGGATTTATCCGCAAATTTGAACTCGAGGAACCTTCCTTGCAGGATATCTTCATTGAAAAGGTGGGTGCTCGCTATGAGTAAGTTTTGGATCGTTGCCATGCATACATACATCAATAAAGTAAAAAGCAAGTCATTCATCATTTCTACAGCCGTCATTCTTCTATTCATTGCGGCATTTGCCAATCTCGACCGGATCATTGGGCTATTCGGAGATGAAGAAAAGCCAATTGGTATTGTAGAGGATTCTGTCGATTATGGTTCTTCCTTGCAGGAGCAATTGGCCGCAAGCGGCAGTGAATTGCAGCTGAAGGTCTATGAATCGGAAGCGAAGGCTAACGAGGCAGCGGAGGAAGGTAGTCTTGCCGGATACTTGCTTCTTTCAGAAGAAGATGGTATCCCGGTTGGAATCTATAAAGCAGAGTCCATTGCCAATTCAGCGGAAAGCACGGAGCTGCAGAATGCCCTCCAGCAAGTGCAAACAATGATTATGACAAAGCGGGCCAACATCACTGATGAGCAATTAGCGGCCATATACACACCTGTAAACTTTGAAGTGGTCGCCTTGAATGAGAATGCGAAGTCAGAGGATGAGTTGAACCAGGCGAGAGGACTGGTTTACATCATGCTGTTTGTGATTTATTTCTGTGTCATCGTCTATGCGGGGATGATTGCCAATGAAGTGGCAATTGAGAAGTCTTCCAGGGTTATGGAGATTTTGATATCAAGCGTCTCGCCTATTAAACAGATGTTTGCCAAAATAACAGGGATTGCTTTATTAACTTTGACTCAGCTGGTTATTTTTGTCGCTGCCGGCTACCTGGTCTTTAAGAATAATTCGGAAGTTGGTCATGTGCTTTCTTATTTCGGATTCGATAATGTCGAGGCTAAGACAGTTATTTATGCAGTGGTGTTCACCTTGCTTGGGTACCTGTTGTATGCGACGATGGCTGCTTTTCTTGGATCCCTTGTGAGTAAGCTTGAGGACTTGCAGCAAATGATTTTGCCGATGACCATGCTCGTAATCTTCGGCTTCCTGATTGCAATGAGCGGACTATCCACTCCAGAGGCAGATTTTATTACGATCACATCCTTTATTCCGTTCTTTACACCGATGATTATGTTCCTGCGCATTGGAATGCTCGATATCGCCCCGCTAGAGATTGCTATTGGCATCCTGCTTATGCTGGTGACGATTGGGATCTTAGCCTATTTTGGAGCAAAGGTTTATAAAGGCGGCGTATTGATGTACGGCAACTCTTCATCATTGAAAGATATTAAGAAAGCGATTGATCTAACGAAGAATAAATAGGTTTTTAATATGTGATATAGAGACTCTAGGGTGCTTCGCTCCCAGAGTCTTTTTTAGTTTAGGCCAAGGAATCAGACGATAGACTCTTGAAGTGATGTGAAGGTTCTTAATAAGCGGAAGAATCTATTTGTAAGGACAAGGCAGCAGTTGTCTTTTATAGTAAAATAGGAAGAGGGAGTGAAATGAAAATGAAGAATATAACATTTATCCATGCGGCTGACCTTCATTTAGGCGGCATGTTTTCAGGATTTCGGCATTTGCCCGATCCCTTATTTGAAAAACTGATAACAAGCAGCTATAAAGCGCTTAAGAATTTAGTCCAAACGGCCATAAAGGAAAAAGTAAATTTCGTTCTGCTGGCCGGTGACATTTATGATGTTGATCAACGCAGCCTAAAAGCGCAAATTCAATTTCAAAAAGCGATGGAGGAATTGAATAAGGCAGAAATACCGGTTTACTTGATTCACGGTAACCATGATTTTCTCGAAGGTAAATACTTCAATTTATCCCTTCCGCCAAATGTTCATGTATTCGGGGAGGAAGTGGAGGTTGAAGAATATAGAAAGAATGATGGAACTACTGTCATGCTCTATGGCTTTAGCTACGAAAAGAGACATGTGCGAGCTAGAATGATTGATGGCTATATTAAGCAGACAGTAGGGGACTTTCATATCGGTCTTTTGCATGGCAATCTTGAAGGAGAAACAGCTCATGGCAATTATGCGCCCTTTACGAAGAAGGATTTGCTTGAAAAAGGGTTTGATTATTGGGCATTAGGACATATCCATAAACGGATGGTTGTACTGGATAATCCGGCAGCGGTGTATCCTGGGTGTCTGCAAGGACGGAACAAGAAAGAGACAGGCGAGAAGGGATTCTACCTTATCGAATTATCTGATGTCGGAACGAAAATGGAATTCCGTCCGGCCTCTGTTCTGGATTGGCAAGAGGAGATAGTGGACGCAAGCGGTCTGGAGATGAGTGAGCTTGTTCGCCGCTTAAATGAACGGAAGGAGTATTTACGCGCAGAAGGTAAGGATCTATTACTTGAAATTACGCTTGATGCCGCTGATGCGAAGGAAGAGGATTGGCTCTATTCGGACCTGGATGAAATACTTGAAGCGGTTCAAGAGGGAGAAGAAACAGAAGCTCCGATGATTTGGATTCATTCCATCAAGGTTCGTCCGCCTGTTTGGCTTGAAGAAGACAAACAAGTATCGGTGTCTTTCTTAGCTGAGTTGTTAGACGTTTCCTCAAGCATCCGTATAGAACAATATGAGGATTTCACCGCACCTCTTTTCATCCATCCGACGGCAAGAAGATATTTGCAAGGGTGGAATCAAGAGACCCGGCAGGAGATTATCCTCGAGGCGAATATGGAGCTTATGAAAAGATTAAATAGGAAATAAGGAGACAGGTCACGTTGTTTATTAAGAGAATACATATATATGGATACGGAAGACTCGAGAATTACCAGCTTGATTTCTCTCCGGGCGTTAACGTCCTATACGGAGAGAATGAGGCCGGTAAATCAACCATTTTTTCATTTATTCACGCTATGCTATTTGGTTTTCCGCAAAGAAGCCAATCAGCACCCTCCTATGAGCCAAATGGCGGCGTTAAGTATGGTGGCAGGCTGACGGTTGAATTGCCCGATAACGGAGAAATTATCATAGAGCGCATCAAGAATACACAAGGCAGTGAATGCAGGGTTTATCAAGACGGAAGGCCAATCGGCAGTGAACAAGACTTGCAGGAATTACTGAAGGGAGTTGACCGCGGATTCTATGAATCCATCTATTCCTTTAACTTGGATGGAATCCAGGAGATTTCGCGTTTGAATGAAGAAGAAATCGGACGATATTTATTCTTCGCGGGTATTTCAGGAAGCGAGCGGCTTTGGGAATTGGAGAATGGATTGCAAAAGCAAATGGATCAGCTCTTTAAGCCAAGCGGGAAGAAACCGGAGATTAATCAAAAGCTCACCCAGCTAAAAGAAAGCAGCCGTCAATTACAAAAAGCCATAGAAAGGGAGAATGAGTACAATCAGTTCCTTGAAAGACAGGAGCAGCTTTCAAAATCCATTGCAGAAAATAGAGCTCTCCTGGAGGAATCAAAAGATAAGCTGGTGCATCTAAGAGACTGGAAGCGTCTTTTACCAGGTATCCAGGAGCTGTCCGCTATTAATTCGAGGCTGAGAGAGCTTTCGGAAGGTCATTTTCCAGCAGGCGGCATCAAGAGAATGGACACCATTGAAGCGGAGAGATTGGCGAAGGAAACTTTGTTCAAAAGCCAGTCGAGTAAGCTGGCGGCGCTGAAAGCTGAGAGACAGAAGATTACCTATAATGACCAATGGTCTCAGATGGAATCAGCGGTTCATCGGATGGAACGCGTTATAGACAATTGGGAAGTCCAAGAGGGAGAAATAAAGGCGAAATCAATTGAACTGGAGCATATAGAAGCGCGCATGTATAAGCTGCAGGACGAATTGCATATGAATCTAGAAGAGGCTAGGATTGTCTCTCTTGATACAAGTGTATTTCGTAAAGAAGAAATTAAGCAGCTGGAGCTTGAGATGCGTACACTGCAAAAGCGAAAAAGCGAGCTGGATTCGCAGTTTGAACAGGAGAAAATCAAGCTTGAACAACTAGAAAGGACGCTTGCTGTTTATGAGAGCAAGCTTTTGCCAGATGACGAAAGAGCACGGCTGGAAGAAAGATATAAGGCCTTTCAGAGGTCCTTGGGATTGGGCGGTGAGAAAGAAGCGCTTGAGACGCTGGAGCGTTTAAAAAATCGCCGTGAAAAAGTAAAGGGAGCAGAACGAAAAGCGGTGGCAAAACAGAAGCAGGCTCTCGGTCTTGCTGGGCTTCTTATTATTACTGTCTCCATTCTTTTAATCATTGTAAGCAATATGCTGCTTGGATTAGGGATTGGGCTTGGCGGTATACTGTTGCTCTTCCTGTTTAAACAGCTTATGGGCAGCCAGGCGAAATCGAGTGAGCTGGATGAGGAAATCCTTTATTTCGAGGAGAAGGTTGCCCAATCCTCAAGGAGCTTTGAAGGTAGAGGAGATATAGGGCTGACTGAAAGACTTCTCATGGAGGATGCTCAAATTCGTGACCAATATGAAAAGGGACTAGTCCGCAAAGAACAGCAGGAAGAAATATTTGAAGGATTAATCCAAGCTTTTGAGAAATGGGAGCGGGAAAAGCAGTTATGTGAAAGACGTCTCATTGCCCTTGGCAATGAGTGGTCAATTCCGGAGGAAATCTCACAATCCATGCTTTCGGAGGCATTTGAGCGCCTTGAGAGCATGAAGGAGATTATATTAGAGAAAAACAGGATTCAAGCGTCTATAAATGAAGCGAAAAATGTGATTGGGACTCATAAAGCCAAATTAGAGAATCTCGCCCAGATTTTTGATGTCAGTGCTGATCAGCCTAATAAGAGAGAAATTTATAGTCTAATCAAGCAAAAGCTTGAAGCAGCCCTTCGAGTGAAAAGCGAGAGCATTCGTCTCGAAGAGCGAATCCATGATTTGACGGAGGAATTGGAGCCGCTTGAGGAGGTTTGTAAGCGATTGATGGCTGAGCGAGAGAAGCTGCTGAAAGAAGCTCATTGTACCTCTATTACAGACTTTTATCAATGCGGCAAGGAGGCAGAGGAGCGGGAACAGCTATTGGCCGCAAAACGTCAATTAATGATACAACTTGGAGACTTCGCGGATACTGAGCGCTATGTGAGCGCAAGTGCTGCAGAGCTCGATGACCAGATCAGCGGTGAGGAGGATTACTGTTCGTCGCTTGAACAGCTAATCGAAACGGGGCGCAAGGAGCTTGCCGCCATTCAATATGATATTAAAAGGCTTGAGGAAGATGGGACAGTAGAAGCTTTACAGTTCAATCATCAAAAGCTGCTGGAAGATTTCGAGGATATGTCAAGGAAATGGGCGAAGCTTGCCGTGGCTAAAGGCATCTTGCAAGAGACAATCCAGAAATATAAGAATGAGCGTTTTCCTGTTATTCTGAATAAGACAAATGAGTATTTGTTTTATTTGACCAACGGCAAGTATGAAAAAATGTTATTCGCAGACAATGGGGCAGGACTGATGCTTCAAGATTATAACGGCGGCTTCATCCATGCCAGAGATTTAAGCAGAGGGACGGCGGAGCTTGCATATGTATCGATACGGCTTGCTTTAGCGTTGACGATTGAAGGAAGAAATAATTTGCCGCTTATGATGGATGATACATTTGTCAATTTCGATGACAGAAGAACCGAGCGAGTGCTTTCTTTGCTGAGGAAAATCGGACAAGAGAATCATCAAATTCTCTTTATGACCTGCCACCAGAAAATCAAGGAGAATTTCACTCCTCAAGAAGTTATCAGCCTAATGCGATAAACGATAAAAACCATTGCCTTGCATGCTATAATAAAAAAGGAACAGACTGGGAGGGATTGAGATGAAGGGAATTGCTCATCATGAGGTAGGAGATACAATCGATCTCCATTTATTCATAAAGAACGCCATTAAAGGAACAGCCAGCAATGGCAAGCCTTTTTTATCATTAATATTCCAGGATAAAAGCGGTGAGATTGAAGCAAAGCTTTGGGATGTTAAGCCGGAGGATGAACAAATATATGTTCCGGAAGCAATCGTCCGCGTGACTGGCGATGTGCAAAACTACAAAGGAAAGCTCCAATTGCGCATTCGTGCTATCCGATTGAAATATGATAATGAAGCTGTCAACATTGGGGATCTTCTGCCAACCGCGCCACTGGGCAAGGATGAAATGGCTGATACGATTACCAAATATATATTTGAAATGACAAACCCGAATATTCAGCGCATAACGAGGCATCTGGTTAAAAAGTATTCGAAGGAATTCCTTGAATACCCGGCAGCGACGAAGAATCATCATGAATTCTTCTCTGGACTCGCATACCATGTCGTATCCATGCTGGATTTGGCCAAAGCCATTGCGGAGCTATATCCTTCCTTAAATAAAGACCTGCTGTACGCAGGGGTCATCTTGCATGATCTCGGAAAGGTAATGGAGCTGAGCGGCCCAATTGCCACAACTTATACCGTCGAGGGCAATTTACTTGGACATATCTCCATCATGGTGAATGAAATTGGCAAGGTTGCCGATGAGCTCAATATCCAGGGGGAAGAAATTCTTATTCTGCAGCATATTGTGCTTAGTCATCACGGGAAGGCGGAGTGGGGCAGTCCAAAACCGCCTTTAGTAAAAGAGGCGGAGATTCTGCATTATATCGATAATCTCGACGCGAAGATGAATATGATGGACAGAGCGCTTGACCGCGTGAAACCAGGTGAATTCACAGAGCGTATTTTCCCGTTAGAGAACCGCAGCCTCTATAAGCCGAATTTCAAGTAAAACCCATCCGCATAATCATGGTGTGCCCGCATATAATGGTTGAAAAGGGCCTGTCCCTTTAAGAAGGGAGATTGTCTTTTATGCCATTTTTCATGTGGTTCATCGTAGCAGGAATTTTTGTTAGTGCCTACATGACGATCAGGTCAATGAAGGAAGACAGGGAATTTGATGAAGCGTTTATAGAGGATGAAGGCAAGGTATACATCGAACGGATGGAAGAGGAAAAGAAGAAGCGATCCTTAACAGAAAAGGCAAATTAAAAAACTCGGCTGAATAGCCGAGTTTTTCTTTATTCGAAAGAACCTTCCAGCTCTTTATCCTTTACCTTAATGTCTGAATCATCAATAACCTTTTGGATTGCTTCTTGAGCTTTAGCGGAATCCACTTTTGCTGTCTTGACGCTTCTTTCGACATCAGCCTTCGCATCTTCATAGGAAGGGCTGTCATTCTTCACGCGATCAGTCACTTGGATGATGTGGAAACCGTAATCAGACTGTACTGGCTCAGAAATTTCATCTACTTTCAAATTATATGCCGCTTCTTCAAAAGCAGGAACCATTTTGCCGACACCAAATTCTCCAAGGTCGCCGCCTTGTTCTTTCGATGCCTCATCAGTTGAATATTCTTTTGCCAAATCAGCGAATTTCTCGCCACTATCTAGCTTTTTCTTTACTTCTTTTGCTGTTTCTTCATCAGCAACAAGGATGTGTCTGGCTTTCAGGTTAACTGTATACTTGTTCTCGTAATAATCTTTCAGTTCATCTTCAGATACATCAACTGTTTCTAGGGCTGCCTTTTCTTGGGCTAACTGATACTTTAGCTCTTCCTTGAAGTCTTCCTCATTAGCATAACCATTTTGGGCGAGTGCACTTTCGAAATTATCACCAAGGTTTGCCTTTGTTTCTTCAAGGCGCTTGTCTACTTCTTTGTCACTTACCTTATACTGATCAGTGAAAACCTTCTTATAAACAAGTTCCTGAAGGACTTGGTCTCCATATTTGTCTTTCAATTCCTCATAGAACTCATCTTTCGTTACATTGCCTGATTTCGTTTCTGCGATTGTCTCCTTGGACCCATTGTCGCTATTGCAGGCGCTGAGGCCGATTAGCGTTGAGACCGATGCTACCGTGATTAACCATTTCTTCATCCCTTACACTCCTTTTAGCATATTGCCAAAACATCCCTATATTTATAACAAGCATAACTATACCACAATTCCTCTTCTAAAAAAAGGATAAGCAGGCTAATTTAGCCTATTAGGCGGAAGGCATAATCAATTTTCACTTGTTGAGCATAGGATAATGAGACATTAGGAAGAGAAGGGAGAGCCTTCGCTTCTGAATCGTCCAGTCAAAAAAGTGAGCATATAAGCAATCAGCCCATTCCTTTCTTGCCAAGGATGAATAGGATAGGGTAGCAGCTCAAAAGGAGGTGTTATCATGGGTCAAAGTTACGGAGGAGGATTTGCCTTCATAGTCGTGCTTTTCATATTACTCGTGATTGTTGGTGCATCTTGGATTTATTAAGAAGTATACCAATCCATCGTGATTGAAGGGAGGATACAACAATGTCTGGAGGATACGGCGGAGGTTTCGCTTTACTAGTAGTTTTATTTATCTTGTTGGTCATCATCGGGGCGTCCTGGATTTAATCGCAGGAAGAAGAAAGACGAGTGCATTGGCATTCGTCTTTTATGTTGCATATAATATTTCGAGATAGGTTGAAACTAGCAGGATCGTGATGAGTACATTGATAGTACGATAAAACCTATCCTGTCTTTCTTCTGGGATTTCTTTCTTTATACAGAAGCTGGTGGATAGTCTATTAATATAGTACAGGAAAAAGAGAGCAAAAAAGGAAAACCAAATAAGAAAAATCATCCTGCTAACCCCCCCTTGGCGCGTTATCTCTCTTACATTATCAAAAAACAACCTATACTGCAAAGAGTATGAGGGCGGATAATCGATTATTAACATATTGTGGGGTTGTTTGGTTTATATTCTTGGTGAGGAAAAAATTGTGAGAGGATGAGCAAAAGGTATCAAGGCAAAAGCGGATTAGAAAAAAGTCCGCTTTAAATGGGATTGTCCCCGTATTATTGAATTGGTTCTTTTTCTTGGTGTTCAATTTTTTCGAGAAAGCCATTCACATCGGTAAATTCATGCTCAAGATTTGCAAAGGATTTTTCAAAAATATTCATGAAATCATCCCCATAAATGTTCTTGACGATTGCCATCATTTCCATCATATCCGGGAATTTGCCGTATAGTTCTTTTAATGGCTGAGCTCCAAGATAGACGGAGTTTTTGGAGGAATCAAATACTCTGACAATCTCAAGCAAAAGCTCAACGCCTTTGTCAGTCAATTCAATATACGTATTACGTTTATCGTTTTCTTTCTTAGAAAAACGGAGCAATCCGCGTTCTTCAAGTTTCTTGGAGAAATTAAAGGCAGTTGATACATGCATGACCCCAAATTTAGCGACATCGGAAATGGATGCACCCTTTAAGTGGTAAGCTATCCAGAGAATATGGTGTTCATTGATATTCAAATTATAAGGCTTGATCCACTGTTGCCAGTCTTTTTCAATTGCTTTCCATAAAGCCTTGCTCAACTGTGCGACACGCTGCGTGAATAACATGGCTTCTTTGACTGAATTTAAATTTTCAGACATGATTCATTCACCTACTTTTCTTTTTTCATTATTATCCTTACAAAATATTAAATAACAAAAAAGGTAATTTGCCAAATTTTTAGAAACTTTTTTTGCAAATTTGTATCAATTTTTCTATATAATGTTTTATTTTGCCGGCGTTGGTGAAATGGCGGCCTCTAGCTCGCTGATGGCTGTTTCTACGTCTTTGATTTGAACCTGTATGGCTTCTGTATGCTGCTTAGCATCCTTATTCCATTCCTGGATCAATTCTTTTGCATCTTTGATGAACAGATTGACTTGTGCTTTACTGATGTTGGCGGCTGATATACAGTCATTTTTCAATTGAATGACCGCTTGTTGTACATCTTTAAGAAGGAGGACAGTTTCATCTTTTGTCTCCTTAATATTAGTGCGTACTTCTTTGCCGGATGCAGGGGTGCTAAGCAGTACACCAACTCCGGCTACGGCAAAACCAGATATAAAACCAATTACTAAAGAATTTGCTTTCATTTGTTATTCACCCCAATTTATTCTTCCTTTAACAAATTTCTACATAAACATAAAAATTCCTTTAAAAAATAGCCCTTATATTAAACATTTCCTTTTTTTATATCATTTTAAACGTGAAATGTTATTTTCAGAAACTATTTCTATCTAAAAATTCATGTTTTTAATGTAAATCATCTAAAATGCCTCAAACTTGCCCCTTCATATCGCGAACAAGCCATGCATAATATTGAAAAAACAAGGATGGAGGGGTTACTATTATGTTGGCGCCAGTCTTATTGCTCATCCTGGCTAGTGGTTCTTTTGGCGTAATGCTTCATTCGGTTTATGTGCTTGGTCAGGGAGGAGTATATCCATCAAAGAGAATTGTGATGAAGAGATTACAAATTAGCGGAGGAGCGTTTTTAGGGGCATTTTTCCTTCTTATAGTGTTATGGATAATATAATGAAATCAAAAAGAGGATAACGACTGGGTTATCCTCTTGTAATTATTTATGAGGTAATTGCTACATTGGTCCTTCTTAGGATATTCGCTGCAATCGGGTAAATGATGACCATCATCACGGTGTTTATGACGAGTGCAGGTAGGATGGCGCCAGCAGCTAAGGTCAAAAATGGACCTGGCAGACCGACAAGAAGATAAGCTGATGTTAAGAAAATTGTCCCAGAAAGCAGGGTGCCGATTAAGGTTAAAAATAGGCTAGCAACTGCTGGTTTAACAAATTTCTTGACCAATGCATAGATTGCGTAAATAATTAGCGCTGTCAAAATCTTATCGATGATATTCGGTATTTGTCCTCCTGGGAATGTGGTGGTTAATCCGGAAATGATTCCTGTGACCGCACCTATTAAGAGTGCATTCTTCAAGTCTGGCAGTAAAAAGATGCCGAGAAACATCATCAGAAGCATTAGATCCGGCTTCATTCCAAAGGCAAATCCAGGTACAACCGTGTGTAAGACTGCACCGATTCCGACTAGCAACGACAGGGTTACCAATGATTTTGTATTCATTTTATCTCTCCTCTTCTAAGCTCAACTGTCTATTCGCTTCTTCGGCTGTGCTCTCTATGCCAGCCGCAAAAAGCTTATTCAGATTATAACATCAAATGCAGGAAGAATATAGCCTAACTGTTTGTTTTTTGAAAATTTTTCATGAATTCCGCCAATGTCAAGCAATGTTCGAGTGGGACGGCATTATAGATGGAAGCTCTGCAGCCCCCGACCGAACGATGGCCGCTAAGCCCGATAAAACCCTCATTAGCTGCTTCCTGCAGAAATTGTTTTGTCAATTCGCTTGAAGGCAGTGTAAAAGTGATGTTCATATCTGATCGGCTGTCTCGATCAGCATGACCGGTGTAAAATCCGCTGCTTTCATCAATCGCATTGTAGATAAGTGCTGATTTTTCTTTATTAAGCTTCTCTATTTGGCTTACGCCACCATGATCCTTTGTCCACTCAAGCACTAACGATAAGAGGTAGATTGCAAAGGTAGGCGGTGTATTGTATAAGGAACGGGAATTCACGTGGGTATCATAGGAAAGCATGGTAGGCAAACTGTCATCATGCTTGATTAAATCCTTGCGTATGATGACGACTGTCACCCCAGACGGTCCAAGGTTCTTTTGAGCCCCAGCATAAATGAGGCCGAAGCGGGATACATCAATCTTCTTGCTCAATATATCACTCGACATATCAGTGATAAGCGGAATATGCCCAGTTTGCGGGAACTCCTTCCACTGAGTGCCATAAATTGTATTATTGCTTGTTAAATGTACATAAGACGTCTCCTGTTTCCACTGGATATCAGCGAGGGCAGGAATAGCATGATAGCCGGATTCCTTCGTTGAAGCGGCTACCTCGACCGGCCCAACCTTTTTGGCTTCCTTTAGCGCCTTCTCTGACCATGAGCCTGTAAGGATATAACTCGCTCCTAAATTCTTATCAAGCAAATTCATCGGCACCATGGAAAATTGAAGGGAAGCGCCTCCTTGCAAAAATAAAACTTCATAATCCTCGGGGATTTCCATCAACTCTCGCAGCAGTGCACTTGCTCTATCATGCACTCTGCTGTACTCCTTGCTGCGATGGCTCAGCTCCATGACAGACATATGACTTCCCTCAAAATCAAGAAACTCCTTCTGCGCTTTTAGTAATACTTCCTCGGGTAAAGCGGCAGGTCCTGCATTAAAATTGTAAGCTCTAACCATTCCAAAGCTCTCCTTTCTCGTGCTAGTGAATACGACAATTTTACTTAAGAACGATGAAAAAGTAAAATTGAATTCTGATAATTTAGTCGATTTAGGGTGGACCTTGCGATAATAAGCTTTTAATTGTGAATTCTGGGTGTTTAGGGGAACGGTTATAATAGGCGAAGTTTTATATAGATCATATTCTATACATGCATTCCGAACACTTTCGTGGGACAGAATTCATGATATTTGCTTTTAGAAGTTCGATATCCAGGTTAAATTGTAAGTGAGTCATCTTTATTCCTCTTTTCGATGTGTTTTTTGGTCAAAAAACATTGTTTCCAAGAGTGAATAAAATGACTCTTTTTATTTACATAATTATATGGACTTAATCGGGAATGCCCAGCCTATGGCCATGCTAAGGGTATGAAGGGTGGGGAAAGGGTGGACAAAAGGTGGGGAAAGCCAGGCAATGCCCAGCCTTTGCCCATGCTTAGTGTATGAAGGGTGGGGAAAGGGTGGACGAAAGGCGGGAGAAGCCAGGGAATGCCCAGCCTATGCCCATGCAAAGGGTATGAAGGGTGGGGAAAAGGTGGACAAAAGGTGGGGAAAGCCAGGCAATCCCCGCTCTTTGCCCATACTTTGTGTGTGAATAGGGAGAAAGACGGTATCGACAGGTAAAGTCCCCTTCCCCCCTATGCAAAGGGATATGAAAAGCCAGTAATCCATCGTAATCCCCTCGCATGATTAGTATAAAAAAAGCCTCCCGAAACAAAGGAGGCTTCCTGACCATTAAATTAACTTATATGCTGACCAATAGCACCGGCAATCTTTGTTAGATCTTCTGGTGTGTATTCGCTCGTATGTGTTTTCCATACGGCGCCAAAGCCGTCTCCTTCGCCATAGCGTGGCAAGAGGTGGATGTGGAAATGGAATACGGATTGCCCGGCGTGTTCGCCATTATTGTTTAATACGTTCATGCCGATTGGGTTGAATTCTTGTTTGATGGCACGAGCAATTTTTGGAACGGCCTCAAATACATGGGCAGCAATTTCTGGTGTTAGCTCGTACACATTTTCTTTATGTATTTTAGGAATGACCAGGGTATGACCTTTTGTTACTTGGCTGATATCTAAAAAGGCGAGTACGTGTTCATCCTCATAAACTTTGGAGGAAGGAATATCACCGTTAATGATTTTGCAGAAAATGCAATCTGACATGGCTTTACACCCTTTCTTTCATATTTTTTTTAGTGTAGCACAATTAATTAATGGAAAAAAGAACATGATGCATGTGAGAAAAATAAAGAGGACGCAGCATGATGCTGCGCCCCTTCAGAGAGGAAGCTTATGCCTTAACTGGTTTTAACAGACGCTTCTTGGTACCAGGTACTCCACATCGCTATGAGTGAAGCACTTTTTATACCTTAATGCTTTGTTTCCAACGCTACCATCCCCTTATAACTTGGATAGGTCCAATTTCAGGTAATATGGCCTTTGGCAAACACCTCATTTTTTAGAAGTTATGACTGATCTACCTTAGGGTAAAGCCTACATTATCGCGAACAAACACCCCCGCTTACTGGTTAAGTGTATGTCGTTCCTCTCTGATAATAGATTGCCCGCTTTGATGGATTATATACAGTTGATACAAAAAATAATTTAAAAAGGGGTTAATTCACCTTTCTTTTTTAGGGGATGACTTTTCCGTATGGCGGGGAGATTTGTTACAATGATAGCAAAGATAAAGAAAAGGAGAATGACCGATGTCCTTGCTTGAAATTAATCATGTTACGGGAGGCTATACGAGAACGCCTGTCCTGAAGGATGTGAGCTTTGAGGTTAAGCCGAATGAACTAGTCGCACTGATTGGACTGAACGGGGCGGGTAAGTCAACCATCATTAAGCATATCATTGGGTTAATGAACGCTCGTAAAGGTGATATCAAGATAAATAATAAGAAGTTTTCTGAGGATATGGAGGCTTATCGAAAACAATTTTCCTTCATACCGGAGATGCCGATTTTATATGAAGAGCTGACGCTTGAGGAGCATTTGAGGCTGACGGCGATGGCCTATGGACTTGATGAGAAGACATTCCAAGAGCGGTCGACCAAATTATTGAAGGAATACCGGATGGAGAAAAGGCTGAAATGGTTCCCGGCCCATTTTTCAAAAGGGATGAAGCAGAAGGTTATGATTATGTGTGCCTTCTTAGCTGAGCCTTCGCTCTATATCGTGGATGAGCCGTTTGTTGGCCTTGATCCGATTGCGATTCAGTCCTTGCTTGATATGATGCGGGATATGAAGGAGCAGGGAGCTGGCATCTTGATGTCGACCCATATTTTGGCGACTGCTGAGAAATATTGTGATTCATTTGTCATTCTTCATGAGGGAGAAGTAAGAGCGAAAGGGAACTTAGAAGAGCTTCGAAGCCAATTCCAAATGCCGGGCGCTTCCTTGGATGATATTTATTTGCAGCTGACAAAGGAAGATCGCCATGAAGATTGAGTCATTATGGAGAGACCGTTTTAATCACTATCTAAAGGAAACCGGGAAATATTTGAAATACATATTTAACGGCCATCTAGTATTCGTGATGATTATCTTGATTGGCGGAGCGGGGTATTATTACAGTGAGTGGGTTAAGACTCTCACACCTGATTTCCCTGCATCGTTCATTATGGCAATCATTCTTGGGCTTGTGGTGACGATCAGTCCGCTCACGACGTTTTTCCGGGAACCGGATATCGTTTTTTTGCTGCCGATTGAGACAAGACTTGGCGCCTATGTGAAGAAATCCTATGTGTTTAGTTTGGTGATGCAGCTGTATGTATTACTTATTGTTCAGGCTATATTGACGCCAATGTATAGCCAGGTAATGGGGGAAGAAGCGCTTTCATTCCTTGGTCTGCTCATTGTGCTGCTTGTCTTGAAGGCCATGAATCTGGCGGGCCGCTGGTTTGTTTTGTATGACAGGGAGCCATATGCGCCATTTGTCGATACGCTTGTACGATTGGCCCTCAATGCGGTTTTGGTGTACTTAATCGTAGGTGGAGCGAATTTGCTTTTCATTTTGTTTGCTTTTGCCTTATTGGCTGGGCTATGTCTCTACTATGTAAAATCCTCACGAAATGCGGTTTTGCAATGGGAGAGATTAATTGAGCTTGAAAATGGAAGGATGGCAGCCTTTTACCGGGTTGCGAATTTATTTACGGATGTGCCGAAGCTGCGGGAAAAGATAACGGAACGCAAGTGGTTATCAGGTATTGTTCGCTTGCTGTCAGGCAAAACAAAGAATCCGTTCAGTTACTTATATGCACGTACATTTGTCCGGGCAAATGATTATTTCGGCTTATATGTGCGCTTATCAGTGATTGCCTTCTTGGTGGTTGCCTTTGCGGACCTAGGCTGGGGATCTATCTTTGTGTCCTTGCTGTTTCTTTATATGACAGGTCTGCAATTGCTGCCAATCTGGCATCACCATGATCAGAAAATGACGCTTGAACTATATCCATACGATTCTTCCTACCGGAAAAAGGCTGTTATGGATTTATTGACTGTCCTCTTGGTCATTCAGTGCTTTTTCTTTGCTTTTGGCATATTAATTGGAGGGAGCCTCCAATCGGCTGGAGTATCACTGCTGTTAGGATTGGTGGTTATCGTCTTTTTCCGTTCTTATGCGAGTCATAAAATGGAGGCTTAAAAAGGGGGAATGTGCATGGCTGATTCCTATGAGCAAAGAGTGAACCGGGAGATTGCTATTTGGAAGAAAAAGCTGTTCGCCAAACCAGGCAAGATGGAGCGAATATCCAAAAACGCACAGAACTTCATCAGCGCGAAAATGCCGAAGAAAATTAATCAAGCCTTCAGTTATTCCATCAAAACAATGGTTGAGGGGGTGCTTAATGGCTCTTCCTATGTACCGAAGGCGCAGCAAAGCTATCATACGCTTGCAGAAATGGATGAGGCTGCTGAAGGAACATTCACAGCTTACCGAAAGACGGCTGTGGTCGAAGGTGCGGGAACAGGCTTTGGCGGAGGATTCATTGCCATGGCGGACTTTCCTCTTCTTCTGTCCATCAAGGTAAATTATTTATATGCTTTAAGCAGGATTTACGGCTATAATCCAAAAGACTTGAGTGAGCGGGTTTTTATCCTATTGGTTTTCCAGCTGGCTTTTTCATCGCCGGAAAAAAGGAAGGAGCTCCTCCCTGTAATCTTGAATTGGGAGCAGAGTAAGGAGAGATTTTCGGAAATTGATTGGAATAGTTTTCAGCAGGAGTACCGGGATACAATTGATTTGGTCAAGATGTTCCAGTTGATTCCAGGATTCGGAGCCGCGGTGGGGGCATACGCAAACCGACAGCTTCTCGACCAGCTTGGAGAAACAGCTAAGAATGCATTCAGAATCAGAGTTATGCAAGAAGGAGGGGCTCATTAAAAGCCCCTCCTTCTTGTATTTATGCTTAGAAATATCGCCATTCCTGAAAGCCAATTGCAGCATATCCAAGTGTTTTGGCAGCTATGAGCATGGCTTCTTCGTTAAAGTCAAACATAGGGTGGTGGTGAGGAAAAGGACAATCGGTGTTTGCTGGTGCAGCTCCTGTGAGGAAGAATGCGCCGCGCACAGCTTCTAGGTAATGAGAAAAGTCCTCTCCAATCATGAGCGGGTTCAATGGGTGGACATGCTGGAACCCGACAACATCCTCTGCTTTGCTAAGGATATAATCTGCTTCCTTTTCATGATTAATCGTAGGTGGGTACCCCTTGAAATAACGGAATTCATAATCGCAATCATGAACCGTGGAGGCACCTTTAACGATGCGCTCCATCTCCTCGATAATGAAATCTTGAAGTTCTGTCGAAAAAGTTCGCACTGTGCCCTCAAGATAGGCTTCGCTAGGGATGATGTTGAAAGCATTTCCTGCCTTGAATTGTCCAACAGAGACGACTGCGGAATCCATCGGGTTGATTTTTCTGCTAGTGATCAGCTGTAAAAGAGATACAATTTCCGTGCCAACGACAAGGGCATCTTTAGTTGTATGAGGCTCTGCGCCATGCCCGCCTTTGCCCTTGATGGTGATTTGAAATCTGTCGGCTGCCGCAGTGATGGGACCTGGGCTGCAATAGATTTCTCCTGTTGGGTATGGGGCCCATAAATGTGTGCCGAAAATGGCATCCACTCCTTCGAGACAACCATCCTCAATCATGGGCTTGGCACCGCCTGGGGCTAGTTCCTCGGCATGCTGGTGAATGAATACATAATTGCCTATTAGCTCATTTTCCATCTCTTTTAAGGCTTTCGCTAACACAAGCAGGAGGGCGGTATGCCCGTCATGTCCGCAGGCATGCATTACGCCCTTTACATTGGAACGGTAAGGAACCTGCTTTTGATCCTGGATGGGCAAGGCATCAAAGTCAGCGCGCAGGGCAACCGTTCGGCCAGGCTGCTTACCTTCAATTGTAGCAACAATTCCGCCACCTCCAACTCCTGTGCGGACAGGGATATTTAAGTTTCTATAATACGTTTGAATAAACCGTACCGTTTCCCTTTCCTGGAAGGAAAGCTCGGGGTTCATATGGAGGTGATGGCGGATGGAAACCATTTCCTCATAATACTTTTCGAGCTTTCTATTTAGGTCTTCTTCCATTTTCCTTCCTCCCTTAACGTGCATCTTACTACCTTATTCACAGATTTTACCATATTCAAACAAATTAGTAGATTCTAGTCTGTAAAAACTTATTCGTTGAATCTCTATGAAGTTACTATAGCAAAAACAGAAATTCAGGTATAAAAAAGAGCCCCAAAATAGCGGAGCTTCTTTTTGATCATTCTTTTTCTTTATAGGCGTGAAATTTTGCTGTGTAGGGCTTTCCGGTAAAGAGAACCTGGGTATTAAATAAGCTTTCGAGCTTTTTGTTTGTGAGAACCGTATTCTGGTCAAATCGCGCATAATCCTGTTCCTTTGCCCAGTTCGTCAGGACAATATAGGAATCGGAAGAGGTGGGACGCAGCAAGCGGAAGGCTTTAATGCCTGGCTGCTGATGAATGGATTTTGTAGCTGCCTTTAAATCGAACTCGAAGGCTGGCCGGTCTTCTGGGGAAACCGGGATATGGTGCAAGGCAAAAAAGCCTTCTTGCTCAAGCTGCCCAGATTGATCAATCACCTCAAATGAACGCGGGGACTGAAAAAAGCTCTTCCCGCTTCCTTCATGGAGAAGCATGGAGGTACTGGGGTTATTCAATAAGATGATTTGGGCTTCTTGATGTTTTGTTTGAATGATTTTCAAAAATGACAAAGTTCCTGTCGTAATATAGAAGTTCATCGTTTGCCCCCTGTTAAAATATTTTAGTATAATGGAATCGCAATTGAGAATAATAGTTGATCTCACTGGCTTGTTTCGGGTATTTTACCTCGTTAAATAATCCACTAAACTGTGAGAATGAATGACAGATAGAATAAATGCGTCTATTTAATGACAGTTAGGCAGGAATCATATACAACAACAGATAGAGAGGATATAGTTGTTGTTGATGCCTAAATCTAACAATTTGCGAACGATTATTTAAAATAGAACGAAGATTGTGAAAGGTGGAAGAAATTTGACGAAAAAATTCAATGATACCTTCCTCAAAGCCGCCCGGAATGAAAAGGTTGATCACACCCCGGTTTGGTATATGAGGCAAGCAGGACGCTCGCAGCCTGAATACAGAAAAATAAAAGAGAAATATTCCTTATTTGAGATTACCCACCAGCCTGAATTGGCGGCCTATGTAACAAGGCTTCCGGTTGAACAATATGGTGTGGATGCGGCTATTCTCTATAAGGATATCATGACCCCGCTTCCTGGAATAGGTGTTCAGGTTGACATTAAGTCAGGCATTGGCCCGGTTATTTCAAACCCTGTCAGAACACTCCAGGACGTGGAGCGGCTTGGGGAACTGAACCCAGAGGAGCATATTCCCTATATACTAGACACAATTAAGCTGCTGACAGAAGAACAATTGAACGTTCCGTTAATCGGATTTTCTGGAGCCCCGTTCACGATTGCCAGCTATATGGTCGAAGGAGGACCCTCCAAGAATTACACGAAGACCAAGGCGCTTATGTACGGCGATCCGAAAGCATGGTTTACATTAATGGACAAGCTTGGTGACATGATTATCGTTTACGTGAAAGCTCAAATCAAAGCTGGAGCGAGAGCTATCCAAATTTTTGATTCTTGGGTAGGCGCTTTGAATGTCCAGGATTATCAATATTATATTAAGCCAATCATGACAAGAATATTCACGGAATTGAGGGAAGAGAATGTTCCGTTGATCATGTTTGGTGTTGGAGCAACACATCTGGCGCTTGAATGGAATTCCCTTCCGCTTAATGTGGTGGGTCTTGACTGGCGTCTTTCCATCACAGAGGCCAGGGAGCTTGGGGTCAATAAGGTTGTCCAAGGCAATCTGGATCCAGCCCTTTTGAAAGCGCCGTGGGAAGTAATTGAGAAGAAGACTAAGGAAATCATTGATCAAGGAATTATGCACCCAGGCCATATCTTTAATCTCGGTCATGGGGTATTCCCGAGCGTGGACCCAGAAGTATTGAAGAGACTTACCGCTTTCATTCATGAGTATTCTGCAAGAATGAAATAAACATAAAGGAGACTAGAATCATGTCTGCACGCAAACAAATCGGCCTGTTGGTAATGGCCTATGGAACACCTTATAAAGAAGAAGATATTGAACGTTACTACACTCATATTCGTCATGGGAGAAAGCCGTCAGAAGAAAGCCTTGAAGATCTGAGGTCAAGATACGAAGCGATTGGCGGGCTTTCACCATTAGCCAAGACTACGGAAGAGCAAGCTGCGGCACTTGAGAAAGCATTGAATGAAGCGCAGGATGAGGTTGAATTTGTTGCTTATATCGGTCTGAAGCATATAGAGCCATTCATAGAGGATACCGTTAAGAAAATGCATGACGATGGGATTACCGAAGCGGTCAGCATCGTGCTTGCGCCTCATTACTCCACATTCAGCATTAAGTCATACAACGGACGCGCGAAAGATGAAGCTGATAAGTATGGCATGAGGATTTCCTCTGTTGAAAGCTGGTATACACAGCCTAAGTTTGTTCAGTACTGGGTAGAGAAGGTAAAAGAAACCTATGCGCAAATGCCTGAACAGGAAAGAGCGAATGCCGCGCTAATTGTATCTGCACACAGCTTGCCTGAAAAGATTATCAGCATGGGTGATCCATATGCCGACCAATTGGCTGAGACCGCTAAATTGATTGCAGAGGGAGCAGGAGTGGAGAATTATGCGGTTGGCTGGCAGAGTGCTGGTCAAACACCAGAGCCATGGCTTGGACCTGATGTTCAGGACTTAACGAGGGATTTGCATGAAGAAAAAGGCTATAAAGCGTTTGTATATACGCCAGTAGGTTTTGTGGCTGAGCATTTGGAAGTTTTATATGATAATGACTATGAGTGTAAGGTCGTAACAGATGAGGTTGGCGCTTCATACTATCGTCCAGCCATGCCAAATACCGATCCATTATTCATTAACGCAATGGTGGATGCTATCACTGAATTGATGGGACGCAAGTAATCATTGAGAAAGAGAAGTGGATAATACGTGGACTCAAACAATCAACATATAGCCATCATTGGCGGAGGACTGACGGGGTTGGCGGCAGCCTTTTATCTGCAAAGGAAAATAGAAGAAGAACAATTGCCCTATCAGGTTGTTCTGATTGAAAGCTCTGACCGTCTGGGCGGAAAGATGCAGACAGTTGTACGCGATGGCTTTGTGATCGAACGGGGTCCAGATTCCTTCTTGGCCCGCAAAAAGAGCATGTCACAGCTCGCTAAAGATGTAGGGATGCAAGAGGCGATTGTTCCGAATTCAACCGGCCAA
Organism: Pradoshia eiseniae; assembly: GCF_002946355.1. Lineage (NCBI taxonomy): Bacteria > Bacillati > Bacillota > Bacilli > Caryophanales > Bacillaceae > Pradoshia > Pradoshia eiseniae. The sequence goes on along the minus strand of NZ_PKOZ01000004.1, from coordinate 195,164 downwards.
TCCTATATCTTGATTGATGATCAGCTGCTGCCGATTCCAGGCGGTGCGGTAATGGGTATCCCGACTGAAATTAGTCCCTTCATTAAAAGCCGTCTATTCACTCCGTTTGGGAAGGCGAGAGCCGCGATGGACCTTGTCCTCCCGCGCTCTAAGGAAACTGGGGACCAGCCGCTTGGACCTTTCTTAAGGAGGAGGCTTGGTGATGAGGTTGTAGAAAACCTCGTTGAGCCGCTCATGTCAGGCATATACGCTGGGGACCTTGATCAATTAAGCATCTTGTCCACATTCCCTGATATGCTCGAAACAGAGCAAAAGCATCGGAGTCTCATTCTTGGCACGAAGAAGAATCGTGCTAGGAAAGCCGCTCCGCAGACAAGTAAGGCTGATCACCGTATAGGAATGTTCCGTACATTTGAAAAAGGGCTGCAATCACTTATTGATGCCATTGAAGCTAAGCTTCCTTCTGAGATGGTGCGTAAGAATCTCTCAGTTGAAAGTGTAACGAAGAAAGAAAAAGGCTACATGATTGAACTAAGTGATGGGGAGTTTATGCAGGCGGCTGCGATAATCGTAACGACACCCCATCAGGCTATTCCACGTTTGTTCCCGGATTATTCAATTTTTGAGCCATTTAAGAAAATGCCGTCTACATCGGTTGCGACTGTGTCGCTTGCCTTTGATGAGCATGCAGTTAAGCAGGATATTAACGGGACGGGCTTTGTCGTCTCTCGCAACAGTCCTTGCCGGATCACGGCTTGCACATGGACTCATAAAAAGTGGGCGCATTCTGCGCCAAAGGGAAAGGCCCTTTTGCGCTGCTATGTTGGAAGGCCAGGTGATGAGGGAATTGTCGATCTTTCTGATGAAGAAATCGTTCAGATTGTTCTCCGCGATTTGAAACAAATCATGAAAATTACCGGGGAGCCGCAGTTTTATGTTGTCAGCCGCTGGAGAGAGGCAATGCCACAATACAGGGTTGGGCATACCTCTACCTTAAGAAGGATTGAAAGCTCAATGGCGGAAGAGCTTCCTGGTGTATATTTGGCTGGAGCCTCCCATAAGGGAGTCGGAATGCCGGATTGCATTGATCAGGGAGTGGCTGCAGTGGGTAAGGTCCTTCATTATATGAAACAAGTAAATTTAGAAAAAGAAATGGTCCACATGAAGTAAAGTAATCTAAAAAGCCATGGAATCCTTAAGGGGGATCCATGGCTTTTTTATTTGGATAGTAGCTAATATGACAATTAAAGATTATCATACTGATTTTTAGGGGAAATAAATGTAATTCGATTATATATGGGAAATGCAGCACAGTTTCCGCGGAAGGACTAATAAGACTGTACTTATAGTGTAAAGCTAGCTGACTTATTAGTGATTTAATAAGCAAAAAATAGTTGTTAATTGAGGGTGAAGATTCAGGGAAGGATGGGATTAGGCTATAGTAACAGAGCATTTCAAATTAGGAATATAGCAAATTAGATATATTCTAAATTTAACCTGTAACCTCTTATTGCATACCTCAAAGCGCTGTACGCACTATTACAGGGATGTGATGAACCCCTGTAATGGCCAAAGCACAGTGCCATTCAAAAGAAAGCAGTTAAAGGGGAATGAATGTATGGATACTAAAATCATCAAAGTGATTAAGGGATTAAACAAAGGTGATTGTAAGCATATCTGCTATATTTACAATAATCGCGGCGGATACCTGGAAAACTTGTTTTCCTTCATATTGACCCGCATAAACGACGGGGACCATGTTTTACTGGTTGAAAATGATAGAAATATACTAACGATCAATAAAAGATTACAGAACGAGTTGAGCAGGAACCAACTTGATAAGGTACATTATATAAATAATTTCAACTTTTATTTTTCAAATGAGACCTTCCATCCACAAACCGTTTCATCGCATTTCCTTCATTACATCCAACCATTTATAGAAAATAACGTTTCATTTAGAACTTGGGGACATATTGAATGGAGAGATGATAAAGACATTGAACGAGATATAGAGAAATACGAGAGGGAGGTTGACCAGATTACTAAAGACAAATGCATCATCTCAGTATGTGCATATCCGGCTGCCCAAACTTCAGATTCATTAAGAAAAAGGTTAGAGAATTGCCATGAGGTCGTATTAAAGGACTGATGAATAGCTTCCTTTAATATTAAGACACAACTAATTTTATGACCATTAAGAGCATTGATCCATGACGATTAATGCTTTTTTTAGTTGAGCTCTATGGAATATAGGAGCAGCCGGCAATAAGAAGATAAAGAAAAGCGTTTAGGTTTGATTATATTAATATTGGTTCTAATCACTAGGTAAGATCGGGATATTTCCTTAATTCTGTTTATAGCACGTCATAACTAGAAGGGCCAGTCTTTTTCTAATAGAAATAGTAATCAGGGATGCAAGCTTTTAATGAAAGAATCCTAATATTTAGATGCATCATTGTGGTTCCTGTGATAGATGACAATTATTGTATTTTCAATTTAAATATTGACATTGAGAATCATTATCAATAATCTTGTTATAGTGATTATTTACTTTGTAAGGTGAGTGACATATGGTATTAATGATGATCCATAAAATAGGTCTCATGCTCGCGATTGTGTGTGGGCTTATTTATTTTGCTAAACGGACGGAGCGGAGCAAAAAGCTCCATCAATTTTTCGGTTTACTGACGATAGCAAGCTTCCTTTTGGATATTATTGTGAAAAGTTTCACGAACATAGGCTATTTGCTTTATGCCCTCCTTCTGCTGATGGCAGGCATCAGTCCCTATTTTTATAAGAAAAGTGGGAAAGTAGCTGTTCACTTAAGTCTGGTCGGAGCAGCCATCGTTTGGCTCGTACTGATTCATATTATTTAGGAGAGAGTTGAAATCAATGAAAAAAAGAGTGTTCATCTTTTTAGGCTGGATATTTACAGGGCTTGCTTTGATTGGTGTTGTCCTGCCTATACTGCCGACAACGCCTTTTATTCTTCTTGCGGGCTGGCTCTTTGCGAAGAGCTCAGAGAGGTATGAACGTTGGCTCAAGAGCACACGTGTCTATAAACGATATGCAGTCCCTTTTATGGAGGCAGGCGGGTTAAGCTTTAGGAAGAAGGCTGAATTGTTGATTACAGTATATTCTGTGCTGATCGTCAGCGGTCTTTTGATTGCTAATACTCATGTGCGGATATTCTTAGGTATCTTGGCGATTGTGAAGTTCATCGTTATCTGCCGTATGCCGACGGTTGATCATAAAAAGGAAATGGTGAATTCATGATTCAAAAGGAAATGCTTCAGTTTGCAAAAAAATATAATGTCATACAAATTGTCATGTGGATTACAATTCTGCAAGTCATTAATCTTTGCGTAAATATTATGCTCGCTTTTCTAATTGCGAGTGTTCTAAGTGATTTGATGTTTGCGGAGGAATGGACAATCACAGGTGGCTATGTAGGCTTTATCGCTTCATTATTGGTCGTAAAGGCGGTCTGCCATTATGTGTCGACCTACTTGACCCACTATACATCTCATCAATTGAAATATGCGATTCGCAGGGATTTGTTCAAAAAAGTACTGTCCCTGAAGCCGGCTCAGGTAACAAAGCTGGAGATTAGCAAGATCAGTCAGCTGAGTGTCGAAGGAATTGAGAATATTGAGGTGTACTACAGCCGCTATTTGCCCCAATTTGTCTATAGCATTCTAGCTCCAATCCTTTTATTCGTTATTTTATCGGCGATAAGCTGGAAAATCGCTTTAGTATTGATGATAAGTTCCTTCCTTATCCCTGTTGCCATTGTTGCTGGGGTAAAGATTGGAAAGAGAGTGTTCCGCACTTATTGGAATAAGTATTTAAATGTTGGCAAGCGGTTCGTTGAAGGTGTGCAAGGTCTGCATATATTAAAAATGTTTGATACTGATACGGAATATCAAAAAATCATGGATAGGGAATCGGAGGATTTCCGCAAAATGACGATGCGCGTACTGACAATGCAATTGCAGTCGATTACCATTATGGATTTAATCGCCTATGGCGGTACGGCAATCGGGATTGCAATGTCTGTAATCAGTTATCAAAATGAGAATATATCCTTCCTCGGCTTTATTTGCTTCGCTTTGCTTGCTGTGGAGTTTTTCCTGCCGATGCGTTTGCTCGGTTCATACTTCCATGTCGGCTTGAATGGAGTAAGTGCGATGGAAGAATTACAGCATCTCCTCAATCTGCCAATCAATCAAGAAAAGGAAAAGAAGAGCATGGACATAGAAGGAAACTTAATGATCCAGGAGCTCTCTTACACGTATCCCCAGTCATCAAGCTCAATCAAGGCAGAGCTGCTTACCTTTAAAAAAGGTCATTTGACCGGGATTACCGGTGTATCCGGTGCAGGGAAATCGACCCTTAGTCATTTACTGCAGCGTTTCATTGAGCCGGATGAGGGAGCTATCTTCCTTGGATCTATGAATCTTCAGGACCTTTCAACAGATGAAGTGCATCAGCATATTGGCAGTGTTGCCAGCCAATCGCATATTTTTGAAGGAACGATCCTATCCAATCTACAGATAGCCAAGGATTCGTTGACGGAGAAAGAGGCGGATGAACTGCTAGCCTTTGTCAGGCTGCCAGAATTTCAAGGGAAATTAGACATGCGGGTCCTCAGTGAGGGAGCTAACCTCTCAAGCGGCCAAAGGCAAAAGCTTGCGGTGGCTCGCATGCTTCTCAAAGATCCTGAAGTGATGATCTTTGACGAGGCTACAGCCAATATGGACTCTCAAAGTGAGAGAGAAATCATGGAGACCATCGCTTCGCTTAAAGAACGCGGAAAGACGGTAATTGTCATCACTCATCATCTTCAAAACCTTGTCCTAGCAGATTCAATCCTTGTAATGGAGAATGGCGTAATTGCTGAACAAGGCACGCATCAAGCGCTCCTGCAAAAAGGCGGATCCTATGCTGGAATATGGGATGAACAGTGTTCATTAAATACACTTCGTGATGTTTTGGGGGCGTAGAGATTATGGAGAAATTAACATTCAAAGATATTAGGCAGCTAGTCAGTATTCTTAAACCATTGCAGCCTTTAATGCTTCTAACGATAACGTTGGGGTCATTAGGGTATTTGGCGATTACGGCCATTAGCTTTGCAGGAGGGATGGGGGTCCTGCAAATAGCCGGTGTACGGGAATATGGCTCTCTAACGACTCTGATATTCGTTATTCTTGCGGCGGGTGTGTTAAGAGCGGTCTTTCGGCTTAGTGAGCAATATTGTACGCATTATATCGCTTTTCGACTCCTTGCTATCATTCGCGAGAAGGTGTTTAAAAGGCTTCGTTTATTGACGGAGAACCAGTTAAAGGAGATTCGCAAGGGTGAATTGATGAATATTGTCACCAAAGATGTCGAACTGCTCGAGGTCTTCTATGCCCATACGATAGCCCCCGTGTTCATTTGGGTGACGACTATGATTATTTATGGAATTGTATTATATAGCCTGCACCCATTGTTTGCGCTAATGGGGGTAGTAAGTTATTGGATGATTGGCTATATCATTCCATTCGCCGTCTATCGATTTGGACAGAAAACGGCAGAGGCTTATCGGAAGAAGTATGGTATGCTAAGCAGTTTTTTGATGGATTCGTTAAAAGGTATCAAGGAAATCATCATCTTTGGCAAGAAAAATCACACCCTGAATTCCATTGATGCATACAGCGATGAGCTCAATCATACGACGAAGAATTTGAAAAGGCATGAAGGACTCTTAAAATCCTTGAGCGATATGATGATCTATAGCACTGTCTTTGCGCAGTTATTCATATCAGCTTATCTCATTATGGGAAACAAAGCAGATATAGGAATGGTCCTGCTGGGATTGCTTGTCCTGTTCTCCTCTTTTGGACCAAGCCTTGCTCTTTCACAGTTAAGTGCTAGTTTGGTTCATACATCTGCCAGTGCTAAACGGGTACTGCGCCTTCTCAATCAACAGCCAGATATTATTTATAGTGGAAACAAGGAGCTAACGAAGGTTGAGAGCATCCGCTTTGATAATGTGAAATTTGGCTATGAAAATGGTCAGGAGTTATATCGCAACGTAAACCTTACTTTTCATAAGGGAGAGATTACAGCTATAAAGGGAGAGAACGGAACAGGTAAAACTACACTAATTTCCTTATTGCTGCAAAATCTGATTCCTAAAGAGGGGAGCGTATTGCTAAATGAGCATCCAGCTGTGAACTTTACCCATGAGAGCTTGCGGGAAAATATTGGGGTTGTAACAGCATCAACGATTGTATTCACTGATACGCTGCGCAATAATCTGACTCTCTACCAAAATGGTTATACGGATGAACAGTTAAAACAGGCTTGCTTTAAGGCGGGGCTTTCCGAGTATGTGGAAAGTCTGCCTGAAGGGCTTGATACCTTCATGGAGGAATATGCCGGCAATATGTCTAGTGGTCAATTGCAGAGGCTTGCTTTGGCAAGAGTGTTTCTGAAGGACTCCGCTATCCTTATTCTTGATGAACCGACGAGCAATCTGGATGCATTGAATGAAAAATCAGTGCTTGGGTCAATCAGGCGTCAAGCAGCTGATAAAATCGTCATTCTGATTAGCCATAATCAAGATGTGCTGGAACTGGCCGATAAAGTATATAAGATAGAGAATAAAACTATTCATATAGCATAATGAAAAGAGAGCCTGCTTGTTTAGAGGCTCTCTTCCTTTGTGTCCGCATTATCCGATGTGAGAGTAATGCTTTCTTGGAGCTTGTATAAGTAGCGGGTAATCGCTTCCTCTAGGATTACATAAAGAAGAAAAATTCCAATAGCGATTAGGATCCATTTCATCATATTGTTTCCCTCCTTGCTTCAGTTTTTATTTACCCAATAGACATTAAATTAAAATATTGCTTAACTATTGAGGTTGTTGTCTGCTTATAGTCATGTTCTGATTATATTTTGCCCTTAGCGGTTTTATTGCTAAGATCAAGCTTGTTTTGCCATACCACAACCAGTGCCAGAACTTTGCTCCCAGTAGACCAAGAAGTGGATGGGACGATAACTGACCGTATAAGAAAAGGAAGCTCCTCTCTATTAAATAGGATGTATTGCAACAAAAACAGCCTCAGTTAATGGAAATGGTTATCCGTTAACTGGGGCTTTGTTTTATTCAGGAATAGGAAAAAGTAAGACAAAAAAAACAGGCATTCATCTGAAAGCCTGGCTTTGCATCTGCAAATTAAAGGGAATTTTTAAATGAACCAGGACTGTTGTACAGTCCATTTACACCATCCTAACATAGGGGCGCTTGCGCATTTATAATCAAGGGATAATCCCGTTGATTCTTATTCAGATACATGACGCAGGCATCGATCACAGACGATTCCGTAGCATTCGTGCTGTTCTTCGATATTATCACCACATTCTGCGCATTTCTTAGGGGGCAAGTTTCTGAAGAATTCCATTACGTTTCGTACCATGCTCATAACCTCCATTTAATTGATTTATAACAGTTTTGTTTTTGGGAAACTGTTATATAACTATTTGTTAATAACAGTGTATTATAACAGATGTGGAATGTCAACACTGTTTTAAAACAATTTAGAAAAAGATGAAAAAATAGGCATTTTAGTTTATAGTGATTAAGGGAGATAGCACGTTTTGTAAGGAGGAATTTGATGCAATTAACGGTGGTTGGATTTTGGGGCGGGTTTCCTGCTGCAGGTGAAGCCAGCTCAGGGTATTTATTGGAGCATAAGGGGTATAAGCTGCTGCTTGATTGCGGAAGCGGGGTCTTGTCACAACTTCAATCCTTCGCATCACCTAGCGAGCTTGATGCTGTTTTGCTGACCCATTCACATCCGGATCATACAGCGGATATAGGTGTTTTGCAGCATGCGCTGCTGATAGGGCATATGTCCGGAGGCAAGGAAAGATGCTTGCCGATTTATACCCATTCAGATGATGCCCAGTTTATTGAAACACTTAACTATAAATCTTACACAAGGTGGGAGCCGGTTGCAGCGGGTACGACTGTCCAAATTGGACCTTTTGCGGTCACGGCTATGAGAACCAAGCATTCTGTCCCTTGCTTTGCCTATCGGATTGAAGCGGGAGGCCGCATTTTCGGATATACTGGTGATACAGCATTTAAAGAGGAGTTTGCTTCTTTTTTTCATGGGACACATGTCTTACTGAGCGAGTGCAATTTCTACAAAGGAATGGAAGCAGCTGAGAGAGCAGGTCATCTAACGAGTGAGCATGCCGCCGTGATTGCGAGGGATGCAAAAATAGAGCGATTGATTTTGACGCATTTGCCTCATTTCGGGAATATTAATCAGCTGAAGGATGAGGCAGCTGATATTTTTGACGGAGAAATTGGACTGGCCAGCACGGGGTTAACCATCGAAATATAAAACTAGTGGAGGTACTGGAAATGATTTTTTTAGATAACAGGGGAATTACAGACCCGCGCATTAACTTAGCAATTGAGGAATATGCGTTAAAGAATTTAGATATTAATGAATCTTATTTGCTGTTCTATATTAATCAGCCTTCCATCATCATTGGAAGGAATCAAAATACAGTAGAAGAAATTAACCAAGACTATGTGGATGAGAACGATATTATTGTCGTCCGCCGTTTATCTGGGGGCGGAGCGGTTTATCATGATCTTGGGAATTTGAACTTTAGCTTCATTACGAAGGATGACGGTGAGAGCTTCCATAACTTTAAGAAGTTCACTGAGCCTGTCGTAGATGCGTTGAAGGAGCTTGGGGTAGAGGCTGAACTTAGCGGTCGGAATGATTTGCTTGCAGGAGGCAGGAAGATTTCAGGAAATGCCCAATTCGCAACGAATGGAAGAATGTTCAGTCACGGCACATTGATGCTTTCAAGCGAGATTGAGAATGTCGTTTCTGCATTGAAGGTGAATAAGGATAAAATCAAATCTAAGGGGATTAAATCCATTCGCAGCCGTGTGGCCAATATCTCCGAATTCCTTGCCGAGCCAATTGGCATAGAAGAGTTCAAACAAAGAATCCTTGAACATATTTTCGGAGGACTGGACAAGGTCGAGCGCTATGAATGGACAGAAGAAGACTGGAAGAAAATCATGGAAATCTCAGAGAGCCGCTATCAGCAATGGGATTGGAATTATGGCAAATCTCCTAAATTTAATGTCCAGCACTCACAGCGCTTTGAGGGTGTTGGCCAAATTGATATCCGCCTAGATGTGGCCAAAGGCCAAATCGAGAATTGCAAAATCTTTGGAGATTTCTTTGGGGTTGGCAGTGTAGGGGAAATTGAGCAAAAATTACATGGTGTCCGCTTCTCAAAGGCTGAGATTGAAAAGGCGCTTGAGGATGTTAATATCAAGCATTATTTCGGTAATTTAACGAAGGAAGAGTTCGTCAAATTATTGTATTAAGGAATATAAGAGACAGGGGCAAATCTGCAGATCAGGCAGGTTTGCCTTTTTCTTATGGGTTTATTCCATTTTTGAAACAAAATTTCAAAATTTTGGTTGTAGAACGAAACTTTATTTTATATACTGAATAGTAAGAAAATTAATCAGAAGGATGCGACATACAGGTGATTTTTATTGAAGAGAGCTTTCATACATTTAAGCCGACCGAGAAGAAGGCAGCTGAATTTATCCTGCAGAATCCAAATATGGCGGTCAATCTTTCTATCCAGAAGTTAGCCGAACGAGCTGAGGTGAGTGAAGCATCTATTATCCGGCTCGCCAAGAAAATGAATTGCACAGGCTTTAAGGATTTAAAGCTGAAGCTTGCCTATGAGCTTGCCAAGAATGAGCATAAGACGGATCAATATGAGGATATTCCAGATGATGGCTCTATCAAATCTTACATACAATCAATCTCACAAAATAATATCCAGGCTATTGAGAACACAATGGTGCTGATGTCGGAAGAAACAATTGAAACGGCCATCTCGCTAATCACTGGCGCCCGTATGGTTGCAGTGTATGGAATAGGAGCTTCTGCAATCATTGCCCAAGATTTCAAACAAAAGCTGACCCGGATTAATTATTGGTGTGAGGCAGCCATTGACGGGGATACCCAGCTGACCGTTTCAGCCAACTTAGGTCCGCAGGATGTCGTATTTGGGATTTCCTATAGCGGGTTGACGAAAGACATTTGTGATTCAGTCTCATTAGCCAAAGAGAATGGCGCCAAAGTCATTACCTTGACGAAATCAGGAGATAACCTGCTTTCCCTAATGGGAGATGCCTGTCTATATACGACATCACTCGAGAGGAATATCAGAAGCGGTGCTACTAGCTCACGCATTGCCCAACTGAACGTCATTGATATTTTATTTGCCGGCATTACAAAGACAAACAAAGAGAAGAATATAGAGGCTCTGGAGCGGACACGCAAGGCAGTCGGGCGCTCTAAAAGAGAGGGATAACCGTTCATTTTCTTACAGTTCTATTGCTTCTTGTTGCTTTACTTCACTTTTATATAAAGGTGGAGCTAATAATAATATATGGGAGGTCACATGAATGAAGAGGATGGGGAAGGCTTGGCTGGCTGCTGTCATGGTATGCTTGGCCCTTGTCGCTGCAGCTTGTTCACAGGATGAGGAAACAGCTACGGGGAAGAAGGAAGACACGGTTAATTTGACGATTGGCAGCTGGAGAACGGAAGACACGGAAGGCTATAAGAAAGTCATTGAAGCCTTCGAAAAGAAAAATCCAGATATTCATGTAGAGTTTAAGCCGTCGAAGAATACGGAATACAACACAATCTTGAATACGGCGCTAAAAAGCGGTGAAGGCCCTGATATCATTCATTTGCGTCCTTATGCTCCTGGAATCGCGCTTGCTGATGGCGGTTATTTAGAGCCGCTTGATGATATAAGCGGGCTTGATATCTTTACAGAGGAAGCACTCGCGGCATCAAAGGGGTCTGACGGAAAACAGTATGGTGTACCTATTAATATGAGTACCACCCAAGTATTTTACAATAAGAAGATTTTCAAAGAATTAAAGCTTGAGGAGCCGAAGACATGGGATGAGTTTATTGAAGTGAATGAGAAGCTGAAGGATGGCGGTTATATTCCGTTGGCGCTTGGAACGAAGGAAGGCTGGCTACTGTCACTTACTCATGGAATTTTCGGTCCGGCTGTATACGGCGGCACGGAGTTTGTTGAAAAGGTTCAAAAGGGAGAGAAAAACTTCACAAGCAAGGAATTTGTTCAGTCCATCAAGGTGATGGATGACTTGAAGAAGTATTTCCCCGATAATTATGAAGGCGTTGGCATGGAGGATATGAGGACGATGTTCTTTACGGAACAGGCAGCGATGTTCCCGCTCGGCAGCTGGGAAATTGAAGTTGTGCGCGGAATGAATCCTGATCTTGATTTCGGCTACTTCCCGATGCCGCAGCAAAATGGCGGAGAACCGGCAATAACAGCATGGGTTGATGGATCGTATGCCGTGAATGCCAACTCTAAGCATAAAGAAGCGGCAAAGAAATTCGTGGAATTTATGGCAACGGAGGAATTTGGAAAGCTATTCACAAATGAGTTTAAGATGATTAGTGCTATTCCTGGTGTCACGTCAGAGGATGAGCTTGTGAACAGTCTTGGAAAAGCGATTACGGAGAATTCCACTCCATATATGATGGTTATTGATTTCGCGGAGGGAAATCCAACAACGAAGGCTACTTTTGAAACTGAGCTTCAAGGAATGTATCTTGGGGATCAAACGCCTGAGGAAGTGGCGAAGAAGGTGCAGGAAAGCGCAAAGAGTTGGTATAAACCGTTCCAATAATGAGCAGGAGGCGGGTAAGCTATGCAGCCGGAACCGATTATCGCAGAAGTGAGAAATCAACAAAGCAAGAAGCGCAGGAGATGGAAGATTCATCTCCTGCCCATTCCCGCCCTTATCATCTATGGGCTATTCATTGTCTATCCTCTTCTGGCCGCTTTAACCTATAGTTTTTTTGACTGGGAGGGAATAAAGCAAGGGGCCTTTATCGGGCTAAGCAATTATAAGGATTTATTTACGCTTGAGCCATTTCGCGGCATGTTCTGGAATGCCTTTGGCCATAATATCCTTTATTTTGTCATCCAAATGATTGTCCAAAATGGCATTGCCTTTTTGCTGGCGCTTGTTCTTTATCAGAAGATACGAGGGATGGAATTTTTTAAGATTGCCTATTTTCTGCCAAGGCTGCTATCAGTGATTGTTGTCGGATTCCTATGGAAGCTGATATTAAATCCGAATTATGGAGCCTTAAATATTTTGTTAGGGAAGTTCGGATTAGAATCCTTGCAAAAGGCGTGGCTTGGTGACCCGGATACAGCCTTAATAGCCATCATTTTGGTGAATTGCTGGTTTGGTGTCGGCTTTGCAGTTCTTATTTTTCTCGCAGGCTTACAGGCCATTCCGCATGAATTGATTGAGGCAGCTAGATTGGACGGGGCTAGAGGATTGACGCTAATCCGAAAAATCATGCTTCCATTGATGGTGCCTTCCTTGATGATTATGACCGTTCTGACCTTTATTCAATCATTCGAGGCATTCGAGCTTGTTTATGCGATGCAAGGCTCTCAAGGAGAACCATATCGCTCGACAGATACACTGGCGGTTTATTTCTACCGATTGGCCTTTGGGGGAAGCAGTGGAGATTCGACGGCTGTAGGTCTTGGGTCCGCACTTGCTGTTGTGCTGTTTATTTTTATCTCGTCTATTACGGCCATCATGCTGAAGTTTATTAATAAGAAGCAAATCGATTTATAGGAGGGAAACAGAATGAAAGCAACGATTTGGACAAGGCCATTTTATTATGTGATTGCATTCTTGTTTGCCTCCATTAGCTTGTATCCCATCATATTGATGGTGCTGTCCTCCTTTAAACCGAGTGCGGAGATATTCATGAATCCTCTCTCTTGGCCTGAGCAATTTAGTCTTGATACATACCGGACACTGCTCGAGCGCATTCCTTTTATGACCTACTTCTATAACAGCGTATTTACGAGTGTGGTTTCTGTTCTTCTCATTGTCATTACGACAAGCTTGGCCGCCTTTTACATTGCGCGATATACATTTTGGTGGAACAATCTCCTGTTCTTCTTCTTTTTGATGGGGATGATGATTCCCATCAAGCTTGGGATTGTTCCGCTCTTTTTGTTAATGAAGGATTTGGGATTGACGAACTCTTTATGGTCCTTGATTTTCATGTATACCGCCCAGGGAATTCCTTTATCCATCCTAATTTTGACCGGTTTTTTCCGGACGATGCCTATCGAGCTTGAGGAAGCAGCCCGAATTGATGGAGCCAGTGATTTACGAATCTTGTGGAATGTGTTATTGCCCATTATGCGCCCGGCACTTGCAACCGTCATCATCATCAATTTCATCCAGGCGTGGAATGATTTCTTCTTTCCGCTGATTTTCATTTCAGATGAAATGAAGAAGACGATTCCGGTCGGCATGCTTTCACTCTTTGGTGAGTACTCAGCCGATTGGGGATCCTTGTTTGCGGGTCTGACACTCTCCTCCTTGCCAATGATTGTGCTGTTCTTTATCGCCTCAAAACAATTTATGGAGGGAATGACTGCTGGTGCCGTTAAATAAGGAAATCATTCTTGCAATTGATGGGGGAGGGACTAAGACAGACTTGGCGGCAGGCGACATAAACGGCAATATCGGTTTTCTGGTAAGTGGCCCTTCAACAAATTTAAAATCTAGGCCAGCCGCTAAGGTGAAGGAAGACCTCTTTCGAATGCTCGATAGCCTGTTTAGGAATATAGGTGATCGCTCAAATGATATTGCGGGTGTGAGCGTGGCTGCAGCCGGTGGAGATAGACCTGAAGATCAAGCAAAATGGAAAGAGTGGTTTCATCAATATGGAATTAAGCCTAAGTCTATCACGGTCATGAATGATTGCCTTGCGCCGCTTGCGGCAGCGACTAAGAAAAGGGAAGGACTGGTCTTAATCGCTGGCACTGGTTCTATCGCCTATTATTTTAAGAAAAATGGGGAAACAATCAGAGCGGGAGGCTGGGGATATTTATTTGGTGATGAGGGCAGCGGCTACGATATTGGCAATCAAGCCTTGCGCCGTGTCCTAAAGGAGCATGATGGGAGGAGATATGATGGAGGGGCTTTATCTTTGCCGGTATTGGAGCATTTCGGGCTCGAGCATCCGATGGAGCTTATTACTCATCTATATGAAGCAAGTTACCCGAGGGAAGCCATCGCAAGTCTTGGAAGAAAAGTCATAGAACTGGCGAGTGCAGGAAATAAAGATGCGCTGGAAATAATGTTGGAGGCCATTCATGAGTTAGAGATGCTTCTGTCGGCTATTCATGCGAAGGATGAGGAAAGCAAGAATAGCTCACTCGTAATCTCTGGCGGGCTGTTTCAGTCGGCTTTCTTTAAGGAAGCATTCGAATCATCTATCAAAGGTACTGGAGCGGTTCAGACGATCGTTCAAGCAGACTATCCTCCAGTCATTGGAGCTTATATATGCGCTCTGCTGGATTTGGTCGGCGATATTCCTGATAAGGTCGAAAAGAGTATAGAGATGTCCTGGCAAACTGCTAAAAGAATAAAGATAGATGGAGGCCTGGATAATGAATGAGGGACAACGAAAAATGGTTACGGAGATGAAAAACGAAAATTCAGAGGGACTGCATCTTTTCTCGACCATGGAAATTATCGAATTGATGAATCGGGAGGATAAGACAGTTGCCGCTGCTGTTGAAAAGGCGCTCCCGCAAATAAAAGCTGCCATAGATGCGGCTGTCAGCCGTCTCGAAAACGGAGGGCGCCTCTATTATATTGGTGCCGGAACCAGCGGCAGGCTTGGTGTTCTCGATGCATCTGAATGTCCCCCAACCTTTGGAGTACCAGCCGAATTGGTGAATGGAATCATTGCTGGCGGTGAGATGGCTGTAAGGATACCAGTGGAGAATGCAGAGGATAATTGTGAGGAAGGACGAATGATTGTCAAGGAGCTGCTGGTGAAAGAGGATGTGCTTGTCGGTATCGCTTCGAGCGGGCGAACACCTTATGTGCTCGGAGCCATTGAGCAGGCAAATGAATTAGGCTGCCAGACAATCGGATTTTCCTGTAATTTGCAGACAAAGCTCTCTAAAGCGGCTGATATTATGATTGAAGTACCTGTAGGGCCGGAAATCATAACGGGCTCAACAAGGCTGAAGGCTGGTACGGCACAGAAGATGGTCTTGAATATGATTTCAACCGCAGTGATGATTAAATTAGGCAAGGTATACGGGAATCTGATGGTGAATGTACAAGCCACAAATGAAAAGCTGCGCAAAAGGTCCATATCTATTATTCAGGATATAACGGGTGCAGATGAATCACTTGCCAGGCAAATGAATGAGAAGGCAAAGGGCAATACACGAGCCGCTATTTTGATGATTCTGTATAAGCTTTCCTATGAGCAGGCGTGTAAGGAATTAACGAAGCATGGGAACCATTTCCCGAAGGCGATGATTGCTTTGGAAAATCAGCAGTAAGTGAAGTTTGTAAGGAGCGATAGATTCAGGTAAATGGAGTTAAATAAAAAGCTGATCAGAAAGCCTGCATATAGAGCGGGTTTTCTGGTCAGCTTTTTTGTTTACTTTCATTCCGTTTCCCCGGAAAGGAGGATTTTAGCTTTTTCAGCCTTTTTTTCAGCCGGAGCTTTTATGCTCGCAATGATACAGCCAACAGTAAAGCCGATTACAGCAAATGTGAGCCAACCCATAGATACCTCATAAAATGGCACATATGCTGCTAAAATACTGTCTATTGCTCCCAAAGAAATGCCGAAGCCATGAATCCCTTCCACGAAGCTCATGAAGAGTGTCGGAATCATTGTACAAATATAGACAATCTGGCGGCTCTTAAAGATAGAATCAGCCAGTACCAAGAAAATGAGCACGATGGTGATTGGATACAAGAACAGCAGTACCGGGGTAGAGAAGGTAATTAAGTTTGACAACCCTACATTGGCCACACATGCAGAGAACAATGTGAAAACAATTGCATACGTTTTATAGCTGAACTTTGGCGCTAATTTATAGAAATAAGCCGCACAGGCTGACGTCAGCCCAACACTCGTAGTCAAGCAAGCGATAATGATAGTGAAGGCAAGAAAGACTTGGCCTAGTGTACCCATGTAATGCTTGGAGGCTCCTGAAAGAATAGGTGCCCCATTATCAGCAAGTCCAAGTGCTGTTACAGATGTTGAGCCGATGTAAGCAACGAATATATAGACGAGCGCCAATAATCCAACACCGATAACGCCTGATTTAAGGACGGATGTAAAGATTGCCTTCTTTGATTTCTGTCCATATAATTTCACTGAATTTATGATTAGTATCCCGAATGCAAGTCCACCGAGTGCATCGAGCGTATTGTATCCTTGCAGGAACCCATTAACAAATGCGGTAGAATCATAGCTTTCTTGCGGAGCGGATTGTGAGCCGAGCGGGTTTACGAAGGACATGATGATAATAACTGCGATGAACAACAGCATTAACGGTGATAAGATTTTACCAATCCGATCCAAAATCCTAGAAGGATTTAAGGACAGCCATAAGGATATACCGAAAAAGAGAATCGTATAGATTAATAACTTAATAAAATGATTATCCTCGCCGATGAATGGGGCAATCCCAATTTCATAAGAGACAGTGCCTGTCCTCGGCAAAGCAAAGAATGGTCCAATGGTCAAATAGAGCATGACCGTGTAAATGATACCGTAGATAGGGTGAACCCTTGCTGCAAGCGGCTGGACATTATCCACGCCGGAAATGCCAATTGCTATGATGGCTAATAAAGGCAGACCTACGCCGGTGACGAGAAAGCCTGCAACGGCTATCCACATGTTCGTGCCGGATAATTGTCCTAGATAAGCGGGAAAGATTAGGTTTCCTCCGCCGAAGAATAAGGAAAACAGCAACAACCCAATGACTAGGTATGCTGATATAGGAAGTTTTTTGTCCATGAGCAAGTGCCCCTCTCTAGATGTTCGAATTATCTGAATATTTATTCAGATTAATATTTGTTCTCAGTAATTTGTGATTACTATAACAGAAAAAAATTCATCCGTACAATGAACAAAGATTTCCAGCGGATTTATTGACAGGGAATCATTTGCATGAATTTTAAAGTATAATTCGAAAAAATGCGGCAAGCAAGAAGGTTGATGATGAATACTTGCCGGAAGGACAAGCCGGCATATCGTTCATGTAGCATATATGTGCTGTTAAGGAATGGTTTACAGGTTTGATTGAGAATACGGACGCAGGCGAGGAGGGAATCTTTGAAGTGTTAAATGGGAGAATAGAGGACGTGATAGAAGGGGTTTGTCGATGGGCAGTCTTTATTGTTTCTATATATAGAAAAGAAGAAAATGGTTTAGTAGGAGTTTATATCAATTATCTTAACATTATAAATTCGCAAAATATTAACCGTAAAATAATGCTGGATTATGCTTTTAATATCCTGTTTTAACGCATGAATATTCTTAATAGTTGCATAGCGAAATCTCTTTTCCTATAATAAAAATTGGGTGTATTTGAATATTTTAGCAATAAAATACATCCTGCAAACAGGGAGGGAGAACGATGAATTTATCAACTCAGCTTCATGAAACGGCAGCCAAGTTTACATCAAAGCCAGCATTTATCTTTATGGATCAAGAAACAAGCTATGCGGAATTGAATGATGCAGTGACACGTTTTGCTGATGGCTTGCAGAGCCTGGGCATAAAACAAGGGGATAATGTGGCGCTGCTATTAGGGAATTCACCTCATTTCATCATTGGCTTATATAGTTTATTCAGGCTTGGAGCGACAGCCATCCCAATAAATCCGACTTATGCGCCGGATGAAATCTCTTACATATTGACCAATGGGGATGTTAAAGCGGTTATTATGCTAGATTTGCTTATTCCAATGTTTGAAAAGATTGATAGAGTTTTGCCGAATATTGGACATTATATCATCTGTCCATCTGAGGCCGCTGAGCGACCTGTGCCAGAAGAACTTTCTATCAGCTCTAAAATGAAATCGTTTACAAAAGTGTTTGCCCAAGGAACAAGCTCCTTGGCTGAGCCTACCATAGTGAAGGAAGATACAGCCATCATCTTATATACATCCGGCACAACCGGAAAACCGAAGGGAGCCATGCTTTCTTATGGTAATTTATATAGCAATGCGCGCGATGTAGCTGATTATTTAGGCATCAATGAGGATGACCGTGTCATCACTGTATTGCCAATGTTTCATGTTTTTTGTTTGACTGTATGTCTAAATGCGCCCTTGCTGAGTGGCGGGACACTTGTCATCATTCCGCAATTCAGTCCGAAGGAAGTCTTTCGTGTGGCGAGGAAATATGAAATTACCTTGTTTGCAGGTGTACCGACGATGTTCAATTATTTGCTGCAGTATCCGGAGGGGAATGCTGATGACTTACAGTCGCTGCGTTTTTGCATATCGGGCGGGTCTGCTATGCCAGTTGCCTTATTAAAGAACTTCGAAGAAAAATTCAATGTCATTGTCTCAGAAGGATATGGACTGTCAGAGGCATCCCCGGTCACTTGCTTCAATCCAATTGACAGACCAAGGAAACCAGGCTCCATTGGTACGTCCATTATCAATGTAGAGAATAAAGTCGTAAACGAGCTCGGCGAAGAAGTGCCGCCTGGACAAGTAGGAGAATTGATCGTTAAAGGGCCGAACGTCATGAAGGGCTATTATAAGCTCCCGGAAGAAACAGCAGCTACTCTCAAGGACGGCTGGCTCTATACAGGCGATCTGGCACGGATGGATGATGAGGGGTACTTCTACATTGTAGATCGCAAAAAAGACATGGTCATTGTCGGCGGCTTCAATGTGTATCCGAGAGAAGTAGAGGAAGTGCTCTTTGCCCACCCTGAGATAGCTGAGGTGGCCGTCATTGGAGCTCCTGACCCAAATCTTGGGGAAGTTATTCGCTGCTTTGTCGTTGCCAAAAGGTCGTCATTGACTGAAGAGGAATTAATCGATTACTGTAAAGAAAGACTGGCGAAATATAAAGTACCAAAATCGATTGATTTTATGGAAGAGCTTCCAAAAAACACAACCGGGAAAATTTTAAGGAGAGCATTGAAAAATGCTGTTTTGCAGCAATCATAAACGAAAATGCGCAATCATAGATTTTCAGACTGCAGACAAAAGAGGTTGAGATTAAAAATTATCTCAACCTCTTTTTTATTTTTCCTTAGTGGGCAGAACTCTCCTGCTTTTATTTCCAGGTCATTTTTAGCGTTTTTCAAAACCAATTGCTCATCTTTTTAGATTCATGGATCGAATCTTGGATCTTCAGCGCAGACAATTATTAAATTTGCTGAAGGTTGTCCGCAGCATTCCATCCTTTTCACTCGTATCAGATAAAAGGTGAGGCTGGTTTCTATCTCCTCGATTGTGCGGCAGAATGGGCATGACAGCCTTTATAGAAGGCGAGCTGGTGAATCAGCTCCCAAAAGGTCACTCTGCCCATTTTGTCGAAAGCAGCGTTAATATCATTATGGATTACAAGAGTATAAAAACACCATAGACTAAATCTTCCCTATTTTGTCTGTGATTTGGAACCGTAAATGAACGGCTTTTTAGATTTTGCTAAATATTCAAAATATTATTTGCAATTATAGGTCTACCAAGCTATAATTTAGCAAACAATAGCCTAAAAGTGTAAAAACTTAAAGGTATAAAAATGCCAAAAATCAACAAAAAGAGACAAAAAGATTCAGTGTGAGAGGGGACATAAAAATGAAAAAGAAATGGTTGGGGCTAACACTAGCAGTGGGGGTTTCAATGATTGTGACAGCCTGCGGATCTGATGATAGCTCATCTGGAGAGAAAGAAGAGGCGTTTGAGGTAGGTATTTCACAATATGTTGAGCATCCATCATTGGATGAAGCAACGAAAGGATTTAAAAAGGCTATTGAGGACGCTGGTCTTGAGGTGAAGTTTGATGAACAAAATGCACAAGGGGATGCAACAAACAATCAGACAATCGCAACCAATTTTGCTGGAGATGGGGTAGATTTAATCTTTGCTAATGCAACGCCTAGTGCCCTTTCAGCAGCTAATGCGACAAAAGATATTCCCGTTGTCTTCACATCGGTGACAGACCCAGTAGGTGCCGAACTAGTGAAAGACTTTGAAAAGCCGGATAAGAATGTGACGGGCACAACAGATTCACATCCTGATGCAATTCCCAATACAGTGAAGCTAATGGCCGATATGGGGTATAAAAAAATCGGCACGGTTTATAATTCTGGTGAGCAAAACTCAGAAGTACAGGTGAAACAAGCAGAGGAAGAGGCAAAGAAAAATGGCCTTACGCTGCAAAAGGTATCTGTTGCGACATCTGCCGAGGTGAAACAGGCAGCTGAATCCCTGGCAGGAAAAGTCGATGCCATCTTTATTGTGACGGACAATACGGTTGTTTCCGCTCTTGAATCAGTTACTTCTGTTGCGGAGGCGGAAAAAATCCCTCTCTTTGTTGGAGAGCTTGATTCAGTAGAAAGAGGCGGATTTGCTGCCTATGGTTTCAGCTACTATGATATCGGCTACCAGGCGGGCGAACAGGCAGTGGAAATTCTAAAGGATGATAAAGAAGTGAAGGACATTCCGGTTGAAGTGCCTGGAGATTTGAAGCTAGTCATTAATAAATCTGCTGCTGAGAAGATGGGAGTCGACGTCGAGAGTATTAAAGAAGAGGCTGAATATATAGAATAGATGCCAATAGAATGGATAGAGGGCTAGAATCCAAGCAGAGAGGAAGAGATATTTGTTTACATCTGTTTTTGGGTCGGTTGAGGCCGGCATAATCTATAGTTTAATGGCTCTAGGAGTCTATTTATCCTTCAGGATATTAGATTTTCCTGATTTGACGGTCGATGGAAGCTTTGTGACAGGAGCAGCGGTGGCCGCAATCATGATCAGCAATGGCACAAACCCTTTCTTGGCATCGGGCATGGCACTGGTTGCAGGATTTATGGCTGGAATGGTGACAGGTCTGCTGCATACGAAAGGCCGAATTAATCCTTTATTATCAGGGATTTTGATGATGATTGCCTTGTATTCTATTAATTTGCGAATCCTTGGTAAGCCAAATGTTCCCCTGTCCTCAGAGGAAACGGTCTTCACCGTCTTTCGCTCATGGTTTGAATCGCTTGGTATTGATGAAGGACTGGGGGCGTTTCTTAATACGGTTGGCCTTTCGGGATTTGTTCCTTCTACTTGGTCCATCCTTTTGCCTATGGCAATCTTTGTATTGGTAATCAAGCTCTTGCTGGATGCCTTCTTAAAAACAGAGATAGGTCTTGCCATTCGCGGAACTGGGGACAATGAACAAATGGTCAGAAGCTTTTCTGTTCATACAGATTGGACAAAAATGATTGGGTTAGGTCTGGCAAATGGGCTAGTAGCTTTCTCTGGAGGGCTTGTCGCTCAATATAACGGATTTGCTGATGTTGGAATGGGAATTGGCATGATTGTCATCGGTCTTGCTTCAGTTATCATTGGTGAGGCAATTTTTGGGGCAAAATCAGTTGTGCGAGCTACGCTTGCTGTCATTGGCGGTGCCATTGTTTACAGGCTTGTAGTTGCGTTTGCTTTGAAGGTTGAATTTTTGGAAGCGGGTGATATGAAGCTGATTACCGCTATCATGGTTATCATTGCACTACTTATCCCTAAATGGGTCGATTCCTATAAGAAATTTCGACAGAAACGCAGCCGCTTGAAGCTGAACATCCAAGCGAGAGCAACTGGAAAGGGAGGCGAGCAGCTTGCTGCAACTAAACCAGATCAGTAAAGTGTTCAATGAAGGGTCTCCGGATGAAAAGATCGCCTTGAAGGATGTTAATCTGGAACTGAACGAAGGAGATTTCGTGACGATCATCGGCAGTAACGGCGCCGGTAAATCAACCCTGATGAATTTGATTTCCGGAAAGCTGCTCCCTGATTTCGGGAGCGTATATATTAACGGTGATAATGTGACAGGCATGGGAGAGCATAAACGGGCACGCAAGATTGGCAGAGTCTTTCAGGATCCGCTTGCTGGTACGGCCCCTCATATGACTATCGAAGAGAATTTGGCAATTGCCTACGCACGTACGAAAAGAGTCGGCTTTAGGTTTGGGGTGACCAATAAGAGGAGAATACTCTTTAAAGAAAAGCTGGCTGAGCTGCATCTTGGGCTGGAAGATCGGTTGTCAGCCAAAGTCGGTCTTCTCTCAGGAGGGGAGCGGCAGGCGCTGTCTCTATTGATGGCAACCTTCACAGAACCGGATATCCTGCTTCTTGATGAGCATACGGCTGCCTTAGATCCCTCAAGAGCTGCCTTGATTACAGACCTTACAAAGCAGCTGGTTGAAAGGCATAGGCTTACGACACTGATGGTCACTCATAATATGCAGCAGGCGCTAGACCTTGGAAGCAGACTGATCATGATGGACGGTGGGGAAATCATTTATGAGGCAGACACAGTTGTCAAACAAACACTAACGGTTGAGAAGCTGTTGGCAGAGTTCCAGAAACTTAAGCGTGATTCTTCCATATCTGATAGGAGCCTGCTTGGTTAATAGGGTGGCCCTAAGTAAATGTCTGGCCTAGGCCAGACATTTTGCCGTATATTTAGCTAAAATGTTATAGGGAGGTTTTACAGCATGCAAGAACTGCAGGCAGGCTATGTGAAGACCTCTGACTTCATGAATGGCCTAAGGGCTGGAGTGAGCATTGCAATTGGGTATTTTCCAGTCGCTGTCACCTTTGGTCTCCTGTCCAAATCATCTGGGCTGTCCTTGGCAGAGACTTTTTCTATGAGCCTCATTGTCTATGCTGGGGCTGCACAATACATAGCGTTAAACTTATTATCACTTGGGATAGGAATTGCTGAAATTATCATGGCTACCTTTATCCTCAACAGCAGGCACTTCTTGATGTCTGCTTCTATACAGGCAAGAGCGGCAAAGGAACCGCTATGGAAAAAGCTGATTTATGCCTTTGGGATTACAGATGAAACATTTTCAGTCGCTTCCATGAAATCTGGCAAGATTACTGCAGGATTTATGTTTGGTCTTGGTGGGATTGCCTATGTTAGCTGGTTATTGAGTACACTGCTCGGATATCTGTTTGGGGCAAGCCTGCCGGATGTGCTTAAGGAGAGTATGGGAATAGCGCTATATGCTATGTTTATCGCCCTGCTTATGCCGGCACTTTCCAAGAGCCGAAAAATCTTAACCTTAGCACTGAGCGGTGCGGGGTTGAATTTTCTATTCACCTATTTTGAGTTTCTGACAACAGGCTGGTCACTAATCGTATCTGCTCTGTTGGCATCTATTGGAGTGGAATGGATGTATGGAAATCGAAAGGGGAGAAATGCAGCATGAGTGTTTCCATTTTCATTTTGATACTGGGGATGGGGATTGCAACCTATCTTCCTCGCATGCTTCCTTTTTGGCTTTTTAAAGAGGGCAGTCTGCCGCCATTTTGGATGCGTGTTCTCGAGAATATTCCTTATGCGACGCTTGGTGCCTTGATTTTCCCTGGTGTGCTTTATATCCAGGAGAACATTTGGGTCGGACTAGTAGGCGGCTTCTCCGCTGTGGTCATCTCTTTGCTTGGCGCAAATGTAATCGTTGTTGTGCTTGGCTCAATTGCTGTCTTAGCCGGACTCTCTATGTACATGTAAGTAAAACCCCGCCATTAATTTGGCGGGGTTTTACTTACATATTATTGCGCGGTGAAGATTTGTGTCCAGTAATGACGGTAATTACCGCCAGAGACATATCCGACACCGATATGGGTGTATTTCTTAGATAGGATGTTTGCTTTATGACCCGGGCTTTTCATCCAGGAGCTGACGACTGAAGCAGGGGTCGTTTGTCCGGCAGCAATATTCTCACCGGCTGCCTTATAAGAAATGCTAAATTTCTTTAGCATAGAAGGAAGATTACCATAGGTTGGGCTCGTGTGGGAGAAATAACCTTTGTCCCGCATATCCTTGGACTTCTTTTCTGCCACATTATTCAGGCTTGAGGAGCTCTTCAATGCCTTTAAGCCAGCAGCTGCTCGCTTTTCATTCACTAGCTTCACGACCTGTTCCTCAAAGGTTAAGGTGTATGTTCCAATCTTGAATTTAGAAGAAACAACCCAGCCGACAGTTGAACCTGATTTTACCTTATAACGCTCGCCTGACTTGCCGATGATCGTTACGTTTTGTTTGGCGTTTAACGTCTTTAGGACTTTGCTTTTGATGCTTGTTGTTTTATATATCTTTTGTTTGCTTAAAGAGTGGGCAGATTGACTGACCTTGCTCTTTAGTACCCAGCCTGTTTTGCCGGAGGTTTTCGTTTTATAATACCCATTCTTCAGTGTTCCCGTATCAATGGAAAGAGCTCTACCTGCTGATAGAGTGAGTAAAGTAGATGAACTGCTTTTCGCTGATGATTTCAATCCTGTTGAGGACTGGACGTATAATGTTTTCGCTGTTGCTGCTTCAGCGTCTGGGACACCGATTGAGGTAAATACCGATAGGATTAGAATAAATGATAGAAACACAGGCAATACCTTTTTCATTAAGCTGATTTCCCCCTTGAGTATTAGTAGCTAATTCTTAGATGCATAGTTTCTAGCAAAATGATTTAGCACCCTAAGAGTCTATTAAATTAGCAATGGCTGCACAAGGGTCTTTTGGATTAGATAATTAGAACAAATGAAGAAGGTGGGAGGGGGGAGTGGGGACCAATTCTTCTCGATATTCTAGTCTCATCAAGGTTACACTAAAGAAGTTCTAACTTGTCTATATATACATATATATAGATGGAAATTTAGGAGGGGGAAATGTTCGTGAGGAAAAAATGGTTTTTGGCCGCATTTGGTTTGTTTCTTCTTTATGCTTTCTCCATTTACATCTATTTGTTTCACGGGGCCGATACAAGCATACCGGATTCCTTAAAAGGTACAAGTGTTGACCCAATGACGTTTATGGACAGCAAGACACTTGAAAATAGCGAGACCTACTCAAAAATCAGGAATTTCTTCTTTTTCATCAGTACGCCATTGGAATGGCTATTTTTTGGAATGGTTCTCGTGTCAGGCCTTTCCAAGAGACTTGATCGCTGGGGGAGGGATTCGTGGAAGAGACAGTTCATGCAAACGGGCGCCTATGTTTTTTGGCTATCTTTATTGATGTTTGTCGTCTTTCTTCCATTATCCTATTTACGCTATAAGATATCCTTATCATACGGCATTTCCACGCAAGTGTTTTCTTCATGGATGAAGGATAACCTGATTGAATTCTGGGTGGATTATACAATGACTGCTATTGTCGTCATCGTTCTGTACTGGCTCATCCACAAGAGTCCTAAACGCTGGTGGTTGTTTGGCTGGCTTCTGTCGATTCCTTTTACGATCTTCGTGATGTTCATCCAGCCAGTTGTGATAGACCCGCTATATAATGAGTTTTATCCTTTGCAAGATAAGGAGCTGGAAGAAAAAATTCTGGCGCTCGCTGCCAAGGCGGAGATTCCAACCGATCATGTTTATGAAGTAAATATGTCTGAAAAAACCAATTCACTCAATGCCTATGTGACTGGTGTAGGCGCTAATTCGCGCATCGTCCTTTGGGATACGACACTTAGCAGTCTTGATGACGATGAGATTCTCTTCATCATGGCGCATGAAATGAATCATTATGTGGAAAAGCATATTTATCTTGGGATTGCTGGATACTTGCTCTTAACTTTGGTTGGACTTTGGCTAACAGATAAATGGATGAAGCGGGTCATTCGGAAGCGGGGAGAGCTTTATCAGCTTGAATCAATGCAGAAGATTTCCTCCTTGCCCCTTTTCTTACTGATTACATCTATTCTCCTGTTCGCGGCCAATCCAATCACAAATTATGTATCAAGAGTCCAGGAAACACGGGCTGATCAATATGCCCTTAAGATGACGGATAACCCAGAAGCCGCTGTCACATCGTTTCAGAAGCTTTCGGAAAGTGGCTTGAGTCAAATGAATCCGCCTTTCCTCGTAAAGCTGTTCCGTAATAGCCATCCCTCGATGCTCGAGCGTATCCAACTCGTTAAAGAGTATGAAAAAATGCAGGATAAATAGTGCTCACGGACTCTCTTGCTAAAATGACGGCAATGAAGAGGAAAACAGATGTCCTATCAGGAAATGAATGTGCTGTCACACGTTCCAGTGCTTCGGTCAGAGAATTTACCTTGACCAAAGAATCTTTAGTTGCTGGTCTATTATCATGATTAGGTTTGGAATGAGCTGCCCGTTCTTTTGGGGCAGCTTGTTTTACCTTCTGGGTCAAAAGGTAGAAAAAGTAGGAGGTGTAAAATAGAAGTTTATCTTTTGATTCTAACCTTATTATTTGGATATAAGCAGGGAATGGCAGGCCATCAAGAGATATGTAGAAGCATGTATTTTGCCGGTAGGGTTGATTGTGCTGATTATTGGCACAGGTGGCGGCTAAGCAAGTCTTGATTGAGAGCGGTGTTGGGGCATTAATTGGGGAGATGTCTGAAAGTATGCGCTTTTTCCATTCATTCTTGGCTTCTTGGCTGCCGGTTTGGTTCAGATTGCAACCGAGTTGGCAACTGTAGCTCTTACGATGGCGGCCGGAATCATGTCTCCGATTATTGTGAGCATGTCAGGGTCAAACTGAAATTGCTCATAATCGCAACGGGAGTGGGTTCATTGATGTTCTCTCATGTAAATAATGAAGGAATATTTGAGCCTGAGCATTGAGAGGACCTTCCATACGTGGATTGTATTTGAGACCATTCTTTCCTTTGCCGTCTTTGGCGGCGCTTTGCTGCTTGATTTGTTTTTATAGACCATAATAAAACCGCCTCTTTTTAAGGGGCGGTTTTATTGGTTCATTTATTAATTCCCGAAGTTCTTCTCTAATTCAATCAGCTCTGAGGATAATTGAAGGAAAAGCTCTTTATCTCTTTTGTCTAAGACCATGTCAATTTTGTCTTTTAGTTTTCGCTTTGCATGGGTTAATTGGGCTTCGTAAATCATCATATCTACTAATACTTCTTCTGTTAGTCCCTGGGCAGCAGTCACATCAGCATTGACCATATCTGTATTTGCTTTTTCGTGATTCATATGAATCCCCCCGTTGCTTTTTTTTATTATATAGCAGTCGGAGTGAAAAAACAACTGAATGTTTTAATAATTCTGAAAATTAATTTGTTCTATATTTTTAGCGACCTAATATTTGGATTTATTTGACAAATTATGACTTTTTTACTATGTGTTATGGTATATTGTTACTGTGGTAGTGAAATTGTCTTAATTAAGGAGGAAGTTATGGAAGAACGCTTCATAAATCAAAAAGAAGAATATGAAATAAGTCCTTATACCTTTGCGGTCATTCCGGTGGAATATGGCTATAAGACCTATTCGAAAATAATCGAATATAATGAAGAATTCTTAGTTCCTCAGAAGCCCTTGGATGTTGTCAAAACAAGCTGCAAGTTTTTCGGTTCCTCCTTCGATGGGAGATGTGAAGGGACGAAGGAGCTCTTGAATATCTCGCATAAGGTCCCGATCGCCATTGACCCGGCAAATGGTTTGTTCTTTTTTCCGACGACGTCGCCGCAAAGAGACACATGCGTTTGGCTTTCCTATGAACATATTGTTTCAAGGATTCGCCTCGCGCCTGCAAAAACGCAAATCAACTTCAGGAACAAGCAATCAACCATAATTCCTGTTTCCTATAGCATCATCGAAAATCAGATGCTGCGGACAGCTCTGCTGAAATCAAAGCTTCACCAGAAAATGCAGGAGACTCTCAGGCAGACAAATCATCTTTATAATTACATGCAGGTAAATGACGGGCATACTTCATTTCAGTCGAAAGGAACTTTATCGGAATCGTCCTGGAGTGGGTTTGATAAGCATTAATTATCGTTCTTTCCTTGCCATTGCCTAATGAAATAGTACTCTAATAATTCCTGGACCTTATTGCGTATACGCGGATTAAAGTAATTATGGTATTCCTCATACCCTTTATAAAGAAAGAGAAATAATGTAAAGGATTCATCCCGTTTCGATTCTTCAACCTTAAGTTGGTGAGCCCTCATATAGCGGCTCACTGCTTTTAATTCATGCTGGACTTGCTTCAATGTCTCCTCAATTAAAAGAACATAGGGCTGTTTAAGTTTAAATGGTGCTGATTCGACGGCCTTTAAGTCTCTGGTGAGAATGGTGAGTACCATTGGCAAATAAATGGCCTTTTCCATGATGTTTCGGTCTTCAGTGGGGATGCGGGTCATCGAACATCGCGTCCTTTCAAAAGTATTTATACGAACATACGTTTGTATATAGAATAATAGGTACAGCGATTTTTGACAAGTTTAATTTTTTCCGTGAGATGATATATAGTACAATAAATATAAAGGTAATGGGTTTTTCCTGCTAAAATGAGGGGAAATGAAATTACCTATTATGATTTGACTGACAGCAGTCATTAATTGGTGAGGAGATTTTATGGATCTAAGCTGGTTGAGCGAATGGCTAACAATGGAACGACTTGCGGAATTAATAAGCGATTACCGGAATTTAGGACCGATACCAGGCTTATTATTGCCCTTTTTAGAAGCATTCTTACCGTTTCTCCCTTTATTTGTATTCGTTACGGCCAATGCCAATGCATTCGGCCTATGGATAGGCTTTTTATTATCATGGACCGGTGCAGTGAGTGGTGCGATGGTCGTCTTTTATTTGGCGAGGATGTATGGCAAAAAGCGGACAACCTCCTTTGTGCATAAACATCCATCCGTCCAGAGAGCGATGAATTGGATTGATCGGCATGGGTTTGGTCCTTTGTTCATCCTGCTTTGCTTTCCGTTCACGCCGTCAGCGCTTGTCAATATTGTAGGCGGCTTATCGGGCATTAGTCTAAAACAATATATGCTTGCGGTCTTTGCCGGGAAGATGGTCATGATTTTCACAATCAGCTATATCGGTCATGATATTGTTTCGCTAATTCGCGAACCCGTTAAATCCGTTATTATGGGCGTAATCATCTTTCTTCTTTGGCTTGTCGGCAAACAGGTGGAGAATCGATTAAACAAGACAGGGCAAAAGGAGCATTCCTAAAAGAACGGAGGGGCAATATGTCTCGAAGGACCAAGGATTTGTTTTATTGGAGTCTTGGATTTGTCTGCGGAATTGCCCTGTTAGTGCAGGTGCAGAACCATTTGTACTCCAATTATCGAGTAGATGGTAAGTCCATGGACCCTACCCTGCAGGAGGGCAATCGCTTAATCGTCACCAAAGCAGGATTTGATGAGAGGGATATTGAACATTTTGATATCATCGTCTTTCATAAGACTAAGCAAGAGGATTACGTGAAACGGGTAATCGGCTTGCCAGGGGATGAAATTACATATAGAAACGGCTCGCTCTATATCAATCAGCAATATATAGAGGAATCTTACATAAGTGAAACGGCTCACTTGCGAACAGGGCTGGGGCAAGCGAATTCCTTTACTTTAAAGACATTAATGGGTGTTGAAAAGGTTCCTAAAGGAATGCTCTTTGTGCTTGGGGACAACCGAAATATGAGCTATGACAGCCGCCATTTCGGCTTTGTGCCGATTGATTCGGTTGTGGGAAAAGTGAACATGAGGTACTGGCCGCTCACGGAGTGGCAGGCTGATTTTTAGTTCTGTTGACCGATTTGAATATTCTGTATATAATGAGAATATCATTTTTGAGGAGGTGTAGAGATGAATCGTTCTGTTGAGGTATGTTTGCAATGGCTGGAAGACTTGTCATTAATTCGTGCCATTTTTCATGCTGAAATTCGCCAAGGGGGAAGTCTGCCCTCATTTACCGAATTTCATATGAAAACAGTACGATTATAAGTCTCTATACCCAGCGGAATCTTTAAAATAAAAAGCCATGGGAGTCTTATGATGACTTTCCCATGGCTTTTTATTATGGGTATGGGCTAAAAAGGAGTTCATACAAATGATGCTATGCAGTGTGCGTGATATCGGAAAAAGCTATGGCGGGACCTATATTTTTGAGAATATAACCTTTGAAATAAACGAGGGAGAGCGGATTGGCATTGTCGGACCGAATGGATGCGGAAAGTCGACCATCCTGAAGCTGTTGGCTGGGGAAGAGTCATTAGACCATGGAGCCATTCATCTGAAAAGAGGCACGGCAGCAGGACTTTTATCGCAAATGCCCGTCATCGAGAAGGAAACCGAAGTATATGATGCTTTGCTTGGTGCTTTTGCGAAAGAGCGGCAATTACAGGTGAGATTGACTGAAATAGAAGGGATATTGGCGAGAGAACATGACGAGTTGAAGATGCAGTCCCTATTAAGGCAGTATGGGGAAATCCAGGAGCAGTTTGAAAGGGCTGGGGGATATGAGCTTGACAGTCGAATCATGAAGGTCGCGGCAGGCTTAGGGCTTGAGCCTTTGTTGAGGAAGGCTTTTGGAGAGCTGAGCGGAGGGGAGCAGACCAAGATTGGGCTTGGATTGTTGCTCTTGCAGAAGCCGGACCTGCTATTGCTTGATGAGCCGACGAATCATTTAGACATCCTTGCAGTAGAGTGGCTTGAGAATTATCTCCTTACTTATGAGGGCACCATCGTGATTGTCTCTCATGATCGCTTCTTTTTGGATAAGACAGTCGGGAAAATGATTGATCTAGATGGCGGAGAAATCCATGTGTATACAGGTAACTATACAGCCTTTATCAAGGAAAAGGAAAAACGCCTGTTGATTGAATTTGCTGAGTTTAAGGAACAACAAAAGAAAATCAAGAAGATGAAGGAAGCAATCAAACGCCTGCGTGAGTGGGCGAACCAGGCAAATCCTCCGAGTGCGGCTCTTCATAGGCGGGCGGCCAACATGGAGCGTGCCTTGGAGAGGATGGAGAAGTGCAAAAAGCCAGTGCTGGAGAGACGCAAAATCGGGCTTGAGCTGGAAATGGCAGAAAGAAGCGGGAAGGATGTCATCCAGCTGTCTTCGGTTTCAAAGCGTTTTGGCGAGAAAGGATTGTTCCATGAAGCGAGCCTCCACCTCCAATTTGGTGAAAAGGCGGCAATCGTCGGAGCGAACGGAACGGGAAAATCCACTCTCCTCAAATTGATACTTGGTGAGGAAATGCCTGATGAAGGGGCAATAAAAAGGGGAAGCAATCTTAAGATCGGCTATCTGTCCCAGCATTTATCCAGTGATAAGGAAGGCATGACCATCCTGGAGAGATTTCGCAGTGAGGTCAGCGTGACGGAAGGAGAGGCCAGACATATCCTGGCGAGGTTCTTGTTTTATGGACCAAAGGTCTTTCAAAAAGTGACGCAATTGAGCGGCGGGGAACGGATGCGTTTGAGGCTTGCTGAATTAATGCATCAGGACATTAATTTTCTTATCCTTGATGAGCCGACCAACCATCTGGATATCGACTCAAGAGAGGTGCTGGAAGATGCGCTCGCCGAATTCACGGGTACAATTCTGGCTGTAAGTCATGACCGTTACTTGCTCAACAAACTTTTCCCCAAGACTTATTGGCTAAGCAATAAAAAATTAGCTGGTTTTGCCGGTGATTACTCCTATGCGCGTGAGCGAATGGAGGTCATGATTGTGAAAAAGGCAGAGGGGAAGCCAGAAGCATTGGAGAAAAGAATAGAGGATGCGGAAAATTCATTACGCCAGATTGCAAGAAGGATTGCGCGAGAAACAGATGGGAGGAAGGTGGAGCGGTGGAAGGCACAGCAGGAAGAGCTGGAGCGATTGAGAGATGAGCTATATGCAAAGCTGGAAATTATTTGGAACAATGAAAGGTAAGGTCTGGTTCATCCAGATCGGAGGGACCATTATGCAGGATAAATTTTATCATATCCGAAAATATGAGGAACAGGATTTCATTCATATTCAGCGGTTGAATGCTGAGGAACGATGGACGAATCTGGTGAAGCGAACAGAGGAGAGCCAGGCTGCGTGGAAGAACTCTGCTGTCGCCTTCGTGGCAGAGTACAATGGATTGGTGGCAGGCTATATACGAGGGCTTACAGATACGATGGTCACCCTTTATGTCTGTGAACTGCTCGTAAAGAAGGAATATCGAGGACAGGGGATTGGAGAAGACCTGCTAAAGTATGCGCATAGTCTCTATCCGGAGACAAGGGTGGAGCTTCTTGCGAGTTCTTCATCTAAAACCTATTATGAGCAGCTCGGATTCCGTCCGTTCAACGGATTTAGAACAACAATACGAGAGTGGTAGGAATAAGCAAAGCCCGCGAGAAGGTTTTATCTCGCGGGCTTTTCGTTATGCTGGCTTCAAATCTGATCCTCCCATATCTTTTGCTCATAATCCTTCACCTGTTTCTCCGAGCTTTCCGGATAGACGGTGCGGAAGGCATGATGCTCGGCAGGAATGATCTCGACCATTTTCGCAATCATCTCTTTCGGATCAAATTGCTTTTCAAAAGCCTTGGTTCCTTTTTCGTAATGTTCACGGGGTGTGAAGTGGATTTTCGGATCATACCATTTCCAGGGCTCTTCTACCATGCGGTCGTTGAAGCCGGTTTTGTATGGTCCAGGGTTGATGGTCGCAACTTGGACACCTAAAGGCTTTAACTCTTCCTTCATCGATTGTGCGATGGCTTCAAGGGCATGCTTCGTGGCCGAATATGGCCCCAAATGCGGAGCAGCGCTTAATCCGGCAATCGAACTGATGAACACAATCTTGCCGGATTGCTTCTGTACGAATTTTCTTGCAGCGATTTGCGCGGTTTTCAAGGTGCTGAACACATTCGTTTCAAAGATATCCTTCAGACGCTGAACCGGAATCTCAGCAATGGGGCCGCCTTCCCCGAGTGCTGCATTGGCCACGAATATATCAAAATCACAATGCTCCATCGCTCTCAAATCACCGGGATCATTAATATTGACTTTCATGACCTCGAGGTCGATTCCTTTTTCCTTTGCCTCCTCCCGTAAAGAGGTTACCTGGCTCGTGACTTCGACTGTTGCAATCACGTCATGGCCGGCCTGTGCCAGCCCAAGGGCGGTTCCTCTTCCGAGACCTGTACCTGCTCCGGTAATCAGTATGCGTTTACTCATTCTCCGACCCCTCCTAATAGTAGTGTAGGTTCTCTTCCCCTATTCCCTGTTGCTGGGAATAAAAAACAGAATGTTTGTTTGCATTTTTGGAGACTGAGCACGTGAGAAGCATGGGTATTATGGTAAAATAAACGGTAGATAGATAAAGGGGGAGTTGAGATATGTCCTTACAATTCTATATTGGAAAAACAGGCACGGGGAAAACCGCGTCTATATTTGATGAAATACGGACCAAGCTGGCAGAAGATCCAGAGGGTCCTTCTATTATATATATTGTACCGGATCAAATGACCTTCCAGGCAGAGCTCGAGCTAATCAATACACCGGGGCTTGGCGGGATGATCCGTACACAGGTGTTCAGCTTTAGCCGTCTTGCTTGGAAGATTCTGCAGGAAACAGGCGGAATGGGGCGCCGGCATTTGAGCAATGTCGGGGTCAATATGGTCATTCGGAAAATTCTCGAGGAAAAGAAGGAGGAGCTGACGACCTTTAAGCGCTCCAGTGATAAACAAGGATTTATCACGCAATTAAGCGAGATGCTGAAGGAATGTAAGCGCTACTGTCTGACTCCTGCCGAAATGGCGGAGAAATCAGGGGACGGGCTTTCTCCGATTCTTCGCTCGAAGCTGGATGACTTAACGGCCATTTATGAAGGCTTTGAACAGGAGCTCGCAGGTAAATATGTTGATTCAGAGGATTACTTCACCTTGTTGATGGAGAAGATACCGGAATCCTCTTATTTGCGCAATGCAGAAATTTATGTGGATGGTTTCTACAGCTTTACGACACAGGAGTATGGCATCATGGCAAGCTTAATGCAGGCATGCCAGAATGTAACGGTTTCCTTAACGCTTGATAAGCCGTTTAAGGATGAGATTCCGGACCCTCTTCATCTGTTCCGGATGACAGGGGAGACCTATTATGATCTTTACCAGATTGCTCGAGATAACGGTGTAGCGATTGAAGAGGACCGCCTCTTCATTGAACCTCACCGGTTTATCCGGAATGAATCGATGCAGCATCTAGACCAATGGTTCGCAAATCGCCCGGCGCCGGTATTTAAGGGTGAATCCCCATTTGAATTTTGCCCTTCCGGCAATCGGCGCGCAGAGGTTGAGGGAATTGCAAGGAAGATCTTAAAGGCAGTGCGCGAGGGTTATCGCTACCGGGATATCTTTGTCCTCACCCGCAATAGCGGTGAGTATGCTGAGGTCGTCGAGACCGTTTTCACTGATTATGGGATTCCTTTCTTTGTTGATGAGAAAAGACCGATGCTGAATCATCCGCTTATTGAGCTTATTCGTTCTACCCTTGAAATTCTTTCGACCAACTGGCGCTATGAGCCGGTATTCCGTGCTATTAAGACGGATTTGTTATTTGCGGAGGGCACAGATTTGAAAGAAGCGCGCGAGAAGGCCGCTTTGCTTGAAAACTATGTCCTTTCAAGGGGATATTATGGTGATCGCTGGACGAAAAAGCAGCCATGGACTTATAAGAGAAATCGCGGTTTAGAGCTTGTTGATACGGTTCAAACCGATGCCGAATTAAAGATGGAGGCAGAAATTAACGCTATCAAGGAAGAGGTGGCTGAACCGCTGCGTCGTCTTATGGGCCGTGTCAAGAAAGCGAAGCTGGGAGTTGAATATGCGCAAGCCTTCTATTTATATCTAGATGAGCTGGCTGTTCCAGCGAAGCTTGAACGGCTTGCTGAAATCGGAGAGGATGAAGGTCAGCTAACTCATGCAGCTGAGCATGGACAAGCATGGAATAGCGTGATAGACCTGCTTGACCAATTTGTCGAGATTACTGGTGAACGGCCCATTACAATGAAGAGTTTTGCAGCGATATTGGAGAGCGGATTAGAAACCTTGAACTTTTCCTTGATTCCGCCTTCTCTTGACCAAGTCGTTGTCACTAATCTCGATCTATCACGTCCGCAAAATGTGAAAATTGCTTTTATCGCCGGTTTGAATGAGGGCGTGATTCCCTCTAGGATGAGCGATGAAGGGATTTTATCAGATGCAGACCGTGAAAAACTGCAATCTGCGGGTCTGAAGCTTGCGCCTACCTCCAAGACGAAGCTGTTGGATGAGGAATTTGCTGCCTATAAGGCCTTCTTGCTCGCATCGGATTATACGTATTATTCCTATCCGCTTGCTGATGATGAGGGCAAGCAGCTGCTTGCCTCGTCTTATATAAAGAGAATCAAGGATTTATATGAGCATCATAAAGAAACCTTCTTTGTACATGACCCGGCAGAAATGAGCGATGAGCTGCAGCTAGAGTATATCGTTCATACGAGGTCCACACTCTCTTTCCTTGCCGGCCAGCTGCTGCAGAAGAAGAAAAACTATCCGGTTTCTGATATTTGGTGGGATGTCTACAATCAATACCGCCAGGATGGACCTATGAAAGACCAGGCGGCTTTTGTTCTCTCTGCGCTGTCCTATGAGAATAAGGCGAAGAAGATTGCTCCCGAGAAGGCGCAGGAGTTATACGGCGAGACCATCCAAGGAAGCGTATCAAGAATGGAGCTGTTTAACAGCTGCCCGTTTGCCCATTACACCTCCCATGGACTGCGTCTGCGCGACCGGGAAATCTACAAGCTGGAAGCGCCGGATATCGGAGAAATGTTCCACGGGGCACTCCAGTGGATGACAGAGCAAATCATTGAGAGCGGAATGACATGGGGAGCGATGACGAAAGAGCAATGTCTGACGCTTGCCCGTAAGGCGGTCGAATTGATGGCGCCGAAGCTCCAAAATGAAATTCTGCTGTCTTCCAACCGGTTCCATTATTTGAAGAGGAAGCTTGAGCTTGTGGTCGGCCGTGCGTCCATCACATTGAGCGGACAGGCGAGGAACAGCCAGTTTTCTCCGATTGGTCTTGAACTAGGCTTCGGGAAGCGAGGGACTTTGCCGCCATTAACCTTCTCCTTGAAGAATGGGGCAAAGATGGAGCTTGCCGGCCGAATCGACCGAGTGGATCGTGCGGATGTGGGAGACGGCACTTATTTGCGCATTGTCGACTATAAATCCAGCTCCAAGGATTTGAATTTCACGGAGATTTATTATGGATTGGCCCTGCAGATGCTGACCTATCTGGATATTGCGGTTACACACTCGCCTCTTTTAGTCGGCAAGCAGGCAAAGCCAGCGGGGGTACTGTATTTCCATGTTCATAATCCGATGATTAAGAATAATGGCGTCTATACGCTTGAACAAATAGAACGGGAAGTATTTAAGAGCTTTAAGATGAAAGGGCTCCTGCTTGGCGATGATGAGGTAGTCAAGATGATGGACTCTGATCTTGAAGGAGGAGAGTCGCTAATTGTACCGGCAGGGTTCAAGAAGGACGGCACATTTACGGCAGCGTCGAAAATCGCAAGCGAAGAGGAATTCTCCCTTTTAAGTAAGCATGTGAAGAAAATCTATACAGATACCGGTACAGCTATCACGAGCGGGGTTTCAGACATTACACCGTACAGGCTGCAGAATAAGATGCCTTGCACTTACTGTCAATACAAGACCGTCTGTCAATTTGACCCGTCTCTAGAGAGCAATGATTATCGACTATTAAAACCAGCGAAGAAGGAAGCCATCTTTTCCGCACTGAGGGAGGAGGAAGAAGCGGATGAATGAACGAAGACCATTGCCGGCAAAACCGGCCGATGCGTTATGGACGGATGATCAATGGAAGGCCATCGCCTCAGGCGGTAGCGATATTCTTGTTGCTGCTGCAGCAGGGAGCGGAAAGACTGCCGTCCTTGTTGAGCGAATCATTAAGAAGGTCATTTCAGAGGAGCAGCCTCTAGATGTGGACCGTCTGTTAATTGTCACGTTTACGAATGCATCAGCTGCTGAGATGCGTCACCGTATTGCCGAGGCTTTAGAGAAAGAAATCAAGCGTCAGCCAGGCTCAAGGCATTTGCGCAAACAGCTGGGCTTATTGAATAAAGCCTCCATTTCCACGCTTCACTCTTTCTGCTTGGAGATTGTCAGAAGCCATTATTATTTGCTGGATATTGACCCAGGCTTCAGAATCGGTGATACGACAGAAATGGAGTTGATTAGGGATGAAGCATTGGAGGAAATGCTTGAGGATGAATATGGCATTCCAGATAATGAGGACTTTTTCCGTCTTGTCGATGCTTTCACCGATGATAGAAGCGACCGGACGATTTTGGAGATTATCCGCAAGCTCGATGATTTTGCCCGTTCGAATCCTGACCCAAAAGCATGGCTTGATGGTTTGTCCCAAATGTATGAGGTCGAATCGGATGCAAAGATTGAGGAATTGCCCTTCTATCCGGTGCTTGAGTTTGATATAAAGATGCGGCTTCAAGCGGCTAAGGAAATGATTGAGGAGGGTTATCAATTGACCCTTCATCCTGAAGGACCAGCAGCGCTAGGAGAAACGTTCAAGGCAGACGAGGCTATGGTTGACGGGCTATGGCAATCTGTCCAAAAAGGCTGGTCAGTGATGTCAGATGCCTTTAATGGAGCGAGCTTCGTGAAGGCGAAGTCAATCCGTAAAGGTACATGTGACGAAGCTCTTGCCAAGCGTGCAAAGACGATTCGCGATAATGTGAAGAAGTCAATCAAGACAATCGCCGATGATCTCTTCTTCCGGAAAGAAGAGAGCTTCATTAAGGATATGGCTGATATGAAGCCGTACGTCACCACACTTTCTCGGCTTGTTCAAGCTTTCCAGCAAAAATTCACACAAGCGAAGCTGGAGAGAGGAATTGTTGACTTTTCCGACCTTGAGCATATGGCTTTGGATATCCTTGCCACTAAGGGAGATGGAAGTTATTTAATTCCAAGCCCGGTTGCGCTTGAGTACAGAAAGAAATTCCAGGAAGTGCTCGTCGATGAATATCAGGATACGAATATGGTTCAGGAGACCATCCTCCAGCTTGTTACCGAGGATGGGGAAGCGACGGGCAATATGTTCATGGTTGGTGACGTGAAGCAGTCCATCTACCGTTTCCGCCTAGCTGAGCCGAACTTATTCATGGGCAAATATGGACGTTTCCTGCCTAATCCGGGTGAGAGCGGAATGAAAATCGATTTAAATAAAAACTTCCGCAGCCGGCATGAGGTGCTCGCTGGAACGAATTTCTTATTCAAGCAGCTCATGGGCAAAACTGTCGGCGAAATTGATTATGATGAAGCGGCTGAGCTGAAGAAAGGAGCGGGCTATCCGGAGGATGAGGAGTATCCGATCGAACTCTATCTGATTGACAAGTCAGAGGAGGCAGCGGAAAGCGCTGACGGGGACGAAGAGGAGGATATTGAAACGGTCCTGCTTGAAGCACGGCAGATGGCGGAAATCATCAAGACATTAATTGAGGAACGCCGAAAAATATATGATGCGAAAACGAAGACTTATCGCAATATTACTTACCGGGATATTGTCATTCTCCTTCGATCCATGCCATGGGCTCCAGCCATCATGGATGAATTCAGGGCGCAGGGAATCCCAGTATATGCGGATCTTTCGACTGGTTATTTTGAAGCAACTGAAGTGGCCATCATGATTTCTTTGCTTCAAATCATCGACAATCCGTACCAGGATATACCGCTTGCCTCCGTGCTGCGTTCGCCAATGGTTGGGCTGAATGAGGAGGAACTGGCAGATATCCGCATCACGCTGCCGAAAGGCACCTTTTATGAGGCACTTAAAGAATATTGCCGTATTGGCTCTGTTGAGAAATATGGGTCTGCCTTTGTACGGGTGCATACCTTCTTTAAGCAGCTGGATACATGGCGAACAGCAGCCCGTCAAGGCGCTTTATCAAGTCTGATATGGCAGCTATACCGAGATACAGGCTATTATGATTTTGTAGGCGGAATGTCAGGCGGAAAGCAAAGACAGGCAAACTTACTGGCTCTCTACACTAGAGCGCGTCAATATGAAGAAAGCTCCTTCCGCGGTATCTTCCGTTTCCTTCGCTTCATCGACCGGATGAGGGAAAGGGGAAGTGACCTTGGGGCGGCACGTGCGCTTGGTGAACAGGAAGATGTCGTCCGTCTGATGACGATTCACAGCAGCAAGGGACTTGAATTTCCGGTTGTTCTCCTTGGCGGATTGTCCCGTAATTTCAACCAAATGGATCTGCGGAAATCCTATTTGATTGATAAAGACTTAGGACTCGCTTTTCGTTACGTGAATCCCGAGCTTCGCATAACCTATCCGTCATTGCCGCAAATTGCTTTTAAGAAAAAGATGCAGCTGGAGAACATTTCCGAGGAAATGCGGGTTCTCTACGTTGCATTGACCCGTGCCAAGGAGAAGTTGTACTTGATAGGAACGGTTTCTGATGGTGTGAAAGCAATGGATAAATGGTCAGCATACAGCAATAGGGAGGAATGGCTTCTTCCAGACTATGTTCGTGCAAATGCGGCCTCCTATATGGATTGGATTGGACCTGCGCTAAGCCGGCATCAAACCGTGACAGCGGGTGCGAGCGGAGAGGTTGCAGAGCATCCTTCGAGATGGAAAATTCATCTTCGAAACGGGAGCACGCTACTGGCGGCAAAGGAAGAGGAAAGCTTGGAGACGAAGCGGCTGTTTGAATCCATCAGGCAAATGGAGCCTGTCTCCATTGAATCGGAATATCATGACCAGGTTAAGCAGCAGCTTGGCTGGTCGTATAAATACAAAGGTGCTACGGCAGAGCGGTCGAAGCAATCAGTATCCGAATTGAAACGGATGAATGAGCCGGAGGACCCGTATAGCGCGGCAACACTTGTTAAGGCACGGTTTAAACAGGCTAATCTTAAGCGGCCCAGCTTCATGCAACAAAAGAAGATGACCCCTGCAGAGCGCGGCACGCTAGTCCATCTTGTCATGCAGCATATAGATGCGCGCGAGCAGGTGAATGAAGAATCAATCCGTACTGTGATGGAAAGACTCGTCATGAAGGAATTCATCACAAAAGAGCAGGCAGAGGAAATTGACACTGCTCAGATTCTAGGCTTCTTTGATAGTGAAATAGGACAGCGAATGAAGACAGCAAAAGTTATTCGAAAGGAAGTACCATTCACGATGGCCTATCCGGCAAGGGAAGCGTACCCTGATTGGGATGGCGGGGATGAGAACATCCTTGTCC
Source organism: Pradoshia eiseniae (assembly GCF_002946355.1). Classification (NCBI taxonomy): domain Bacteria; kingdom Bacillati; phylum Bacillota; class Bacilli; order Caryophanales; family Bacillaceae; genus Pradoshia; species Pradoshia eiseniae. The sequence continues at coordinate 154,897 of NZ_PKOZ01000004.1, read as the reverse complement.
AGGGGATTGTTGACTGCATGTTCGAGGACGAGCATGGCCTTGTACTTGTGGATTACAAAACCGATGCCATCACTGGGCGGTTCCCGAATGGATTTGAGGAAGCAGAAGAAGTTTTGAAGGCGCGCTATGAGAAGCAAATTGAATTATATACGCGCGCATTGGAGCAGATTTTGAAGAGGAAGATTCAGGAGAAATACCTGTTCTTCTTTGATGGAGCACATTTCATTAAACTATAGAAAGAGTGTATGGGACAGCCGGAGAGTTTCTGGCTGTCCTTTTTCTCTTTATTAGAAGAGACTTTTTCTGTATTCATAAAGTTTCCAACGCTATCTATTAATTCCTAATTTATTCAAAAAAATGAATGGAGATTTTTGAAATAATAATAACTAAGAGACTGATAAATTTTAGAGAGATAAGTATAAAGGTTCACAAATAATTCTGATTCCAATTTCAGAATAGTCAGTATCATTAATTTCGTGCAATCTTAGAGGGAATCTTCTGGCTCAAATTTCTCTTTTCCTATTCTTTGAGGTTATTGCTTTTAAACTGACTATGTCGGAAAGAAAGGGTATGGTAAAATATGTGTATATAATTATCATATTTTTCAAACAATTTGATTGTATCAATAAGGCTATTATCTATTTGAAAACTACCTATAGAAGAAGAGAGGGCTAAATATGACTGTTTTTGCTGCATATGAAGCGCATAATTCAAAAGAATTATTAGCGGGGTTAGAAGAGAAAGCTGACTATATCCTCATCAAAGGAGATTACTTCAAAGAGGTCAAAAAGATAATGGATGCTCATCTATCAGAGTGCGAGCGTCTATCCTTAGAGGTTGGAGGCGGGGGCCCGATGACGGTTCTGATTTATGCCATTGATAAAGTGCTGGACTTATTCAGCAATGAAGATAAAACAGATAAAACGATAAATCAAAAGTTAAAGTTATATAAAGTGAAGAAGATTACGGATCAAGATATATTGCTAAGCTTAAGACAGGTAGATTATTAATGTATGATTGTATTAACAAATAGTCTCTTTCGGTGAGAAAATTTGAGGGTCTTTCCATAAGTCCCTAATAAATGAAAGCGGGTGGATGGTTACTTCACCTGTTTTTGGTTTGACGGAGACATTTCCTAAACCGTCAAACCTTTTGCATTTTGATAGAACTTGAAAAAGTCGAAAGAAGGCTGTCCCTGGCATCATTTTCATTGATTTATGGGACAGCCTCTTAAAATGAATCAATAATTCCCCGTAATTGGCTGGTCCACACCATTTACGTCAATAATAGAGTTGGCGCTCAGGCCGTTTGTATCAAAAATGATTCCGCCATTGATACCTGACCCGGATCCATTGACACTTTTGGCTGCATGTTTTGGCGAGATGACGAGTGAATCACCGAATTGAATGACACCGTTGCCCGCATTCAAAATTTGTACGGAACCAACTAAAGCCGGCAATATTAATACCTCCCATCCTTCGTTTGTTTTCTTCTCAATAATTGCCTGATGTTCATCTTTCTCGTCTCATTGCGTATATGACGTCCGTTGCCAATCTGCAGCAAGGAAGAACTTGATATGGCCTGGGAGCGAATGCTGCCTACATATATATATGGATTGGCATTGATGAAACTCATTTGGATAGGTTCATAGATTGGCTCAAATTCGGGCTCCATATAAAACACCTTATAGTCCCCGAAATTCCCTTCATTTCCAAAAAAGAGTTCCTGTTCTCTTTGTATAGCAAGCACATTATCGGTCGTATGAAAAAATTGTAGTTCCCCAATTTCAAAGACGGCTCCCCGGGAAACAATTGATACATGGATATTGTTGACGATAGATGTTCTCTCCCACATGTTTTTACCTGGTCACAATAGGCTGTAATGGGCCAAACTCTAAAGCGCGAGGGGGTGTGTCAGAGGCGGTGAATAATTGCATGATTTCTGTGTCCCCAACCTTTATGGCAGAGGAGCTGGATACGGAAATCAAGTGGATGTTTCCAACACATACTTGTTCATTGACGACCTGGAAATTCATTGCACGTCCTCCTTCATGGATTCAGGGTAAACCTGCAAAAAGCGGTTAATCGCATTTTGTATATCAGTGTGAATGACTTCGAGTATTTGCTCGCGAACCTGCGGCAGCTTGTGATCATGCCTGTTATATGGAGGCGTTTGATCGAGATAATGGCTGATGCGCTGCGGGAGCTGCCTTGCTAAATCATCTGTGATGAATGACCGCATATCCCCATCTGCCCTTCTGCTGCAATACCGTTCAGCCTCAGAGAAGATGCCATCCTTGTTCTTATGGAAATCGCTCAGAATTTCATCCGATAGCTGTTGGATAAACTCTTCGCGGGCAGGAAAGAGGAAGGGAGCAAAGGGCGGCTGAGCATTAACGGCTAAATCATCAATGTTATTTAAATCTTGTGGTGATAGCCCAATGTTAAGCGTTCCGTCAAGCCGCTCGATTTTTAATTGATCGAAATTATACTCAATCTTATCGATGCGGACCGGATTTTGCTGCTTTAATTCAAGGAGTTCGCCTTGTAATTGGGTCAAATCATTTTCCAGCTTAGAAATGGCTTCTTTTTGACTTTGAACGGTTTGCTGCAAATATATGAGCAGCTGAGTCAGGTTGTACTGCAAAACTCAAATCCCCACCTTTCAATCCTGAACCTTCACATGCTGTGTATCCTCCCCCGTTTGAAATAGCGGGTGTTCTGGCTCTTGTGCCGGTTCAGTATATCCGCCGCTATTCGTTAAGTAGGATTGCGCCTTGATGATGCCCGTGCTCCCGATTTGAAAGACGGAGGAATTGGCAATGGCATTTATTTTGATCATATTGATGTTAATGCTTTGTTTAATGAAGAAATTCATAATGTTCACTCCTACAAGGTAAATGCGATTGGCTCATCAATGACATCAGCATCATACGTATTCGTGGCACTGTATGGATTATTGACGGCCACATAATCACCGGTATTGAAGGATCCTGCCCCTGAGAAGGTCTTTGCATTGGAATAAGGGGTCACCTTATAGATGTCACCAACATTGAAAACGCCGCTGCTTCCGATTTGGAGAATTTGCACGACTCCAACTATACCTGGCACTTGTTTCACCTTCTTACTGGATATGCATTATCGGCTCTATACCGAATTAGTATATGTCACATAGGCGATAGATGTGAGACAGTCAAGAGAGTGTTTGAGGAGTGCTTAATCGAAGGACTGTGGCTTATTTTATGCTGAAGTCTTTCGATATGTTTTCCTGAATATCTTTTGATAACGAAATAAGGAAGAACCTGCTAAAATAGGGGTAGTAGTTTGTCTATTCTGATTATTATAAGGGGGGAACCGAGTATACATGCGCTCAATAGCTGAATCGAATCGATTGACTGTTGTCGACCTTCTCAGAGGGATTGCCATTCTTGGCATCTTGCTTGTGAACATGATTGATTTTCATTCTCCATTTTTGTATATGCAAGCTGATTATTGGGACGGGGCTGATTTCTATACATATGCGTTTGTGGATATTTTTGCCCAAGGGAATTTCTATCCGATGTTCGCGTTTTTATTCGGATTTGGCGCTGTCTTGTTAATGAAGCGAACAATTGAGAAGGGCATGTCTTTTCCGCTGCTCTTTTCGAGAAGGATGGCTTTTCTGCTGCTTGTGGGAGTGTTTCATGCGTTTGTTATCTGGCATGGTGATATATTGATTACCTACGCGATTTGCGGCTGGTTTATCCTGCTAGTTTATAAGTTTTCTGGGAAGGCGCTCCTGATATTATCGGTCTTGCTTTATACCATTCCTTATGGATTACTTGGCTTCTTGTCCATTCTTCTTAGTGTCCTCGACCCGGCAGCAGCTCAGGTGAAAACAGACTGGAATTCGGCAGCAGAATCTATTCGGGTGTATGGGAATGGAAGTATTTCAGATATCTTCGCCTTCCGCTTTGAAGAGTGGATGGCCGTGAATGGATCAATGAACTTTATCTTGCTCTTTCTGACTATTTTTCCTTGTATGCTGGCAGGAATGGCCTTTGCGAAGCTCGGTTGGCTATCGGATGCTGCCGGCAATCGGAAGAAGCTGCAGATTATGTTTTGGTTTTCCTTCATCCTGGGATTGGGACTGAAGATATATCCTTATTTCGAAGGCTTTAATATGGGCAGCCTCATCATGCAGGATAGCTTTGGCGGTCCGATTTTGGCATTGGCTTATATTACCGGCATTACTCTTTTGTATGATCTATTTTCTCTTTTCCACAAGCTGACAGAGCCATTTGTTCCGCTCGGCCGAATGTCGATGACCAATTATCTGACCCAGTCTATTTTTTGGACCCTGATTTTTTATTCATACGGCCTAGGCTTTTATGGACAGATTGGGATGCTTACAGGGACTATTTTGGCCATTTTCTTTATCGCGCTTCAAGCCGTGTTCTCAGCTTATTGGCTCAAATCATTCCGGATGGGCCCTGTTGAATATGTATGGCGGCTGGCGACCTATGGCAGGAAGCAGCCGCTTAGAATCGCTGACAACGAGAAGAGAAGGAGCCAGAAATGGAGAGAGTTATGATTATCGGGAGCGGAGGTGCGGGGAAGTCGACGCTCGCCCGGGAATTAGGCCGGCGTACGGGCTTGCCGGTCTTCCATTTAGATGCTGTTTACTGGAAACCTGGATGGGAACCGACTCCTAGAGAAGAGTGGGCACAGAGAGTGGAAGAGCTTGCCGGCGGACCAAGGTGGATTATTGATGGAAATTATTCAAATACGATGGATGATCGTCTCAAGCATGCAGATACGATAATTTTTCTTGATTATTCTAAATGGATGAATCTCTATGGAATAGTAAAACGCAGAATCATCTATCGGAACAAGGTAAGGCCTGATATGAACGAAGGCTGCAAAGAAAGAATCGATTGGACGTTCATCCAATGGGTGTGGAAATTCGAGAAAGAGAAGGCTCCATCCTTGCGTGAAAAGCTGCAGGGAATCGCGCAAAAAGAGATGTATCATTTTCGCAATCGAAAAGAATTAAGAGCCTGGCTTGAAGGTCTATAAAAGAAAGGAATGGATGCAGAATGAAATTAGCAACAGTCTTAATCGAGGGAAGAGAGACAGGCGGGATCGTTGAGGGAGAGTTGTTCTATTCGCTAGATATGCTTAGGAAGCAAGTGGATGGGCTTCCGGAAGATTTACACGCGCTCATTGAGCAATCCTCACAGTGGATGTCCGCACTAAAGGAGTTTGACCTAAATACTTTAGAAGGATTGGCGGTGGAATCGCTCGAGTTTATTTCGCCAATCAAGCCAACTAAGAATATTTTTTGCATCGGAAAGAACTATGCCGCTCATGCGCGCGAGTTTGATGGAACTCCTCCAGAGAACATGATTGTGTTTACGAAAGCGCCAACCACAGTCATTGGACATGGGCACTCCATTCCGCTTCATGAAGAGGTGACAAGTGAATTGGATTATGAGGGAGAACTCGCTGTTGTCATCGGGAAGAAGGGCAAAGGTATCTCAAGAGAAGAGGCAGATGAATACATTTTCGGCTACACGATCTTGAATGACATTACAGCAAGGGACCTGCAAGCAAGACATCAGCAATTCTTCCTTGGGAAAAGCCTTGATGGCTCTTGCCCGATTGGGCCATGGATTGTGACAAAGGATGAGGTGGGAAATGCGGGTGACCTTGAAATTCAAACAAAGATAAATGGAGAGGTAAGACAGCATGCGAGAACATCCTTATTCCTCTTCCCGATTGATGAAATAATTGCCACCCTCTCAAAAGGAATGACTTTGGAGCCAGGTGACATCATTGCAACAGGAACACCAGCTGGAGTGGGAAAAGGTTTCAAGCCTCCGCGCTACCTGAAGAATGGCGATGTGATTGAAATAAGTGTCGAATCTATTGGAACATTGGTGAACAAAGTCCAACAATAGTGCTTATTCGTCGAACTGTAGTATATAGTATGCTACGATGATAGTGATGACAGTAGAAAGGTGGGGAATTCAAGTGGGCGGAACAGTAGAACATATTTCTATGTGGCTTTTGGCCATCATCTTATTTTTTGTATCCTTTAAGATGTCGGGCAAATCATTGAAAATTACGATGATGATTAATCGAGTGCTGTACATATTAATTATCGTCACGGGTGCGATGCTTCTCTTTAGTATTTCCAATATTAATGGGGAATATATTGGGAAAGCAGTCATCGGTCTTTGGGTCATCGTATCGATGGAAATGACCGCGGTCAAGCGCTCAAAGGGTAAGCCGTACAAATCATTCCTAATTCAATTTTGGATTTCATTTGTGCTTGTGCTGCTTCTCGGTTTCAGATTGCCATTAGGCATTCAGCTTTTTGGATAAGAGATGATATGAGTAGAAGCTCCACTGTTTGGAGCAAATAAGACTGAAGACAGGAACCTGCTGACAGGTGACGTCTTCAGCTTTTTTATGTTCTCCTGCGAAAGAAAAAAACAGGCAAGGTTCTCTTCTTAGCCTGTTTCATTCGATTTAGGATAATAATTTTTCTATAAGGACTTTCTTGCCTGTGTTCAATGTGAATTCAAAGCGGTTATGATCCTTCTCCTTTTGGTTGAAATGATGATGGACTGAGCATATATATTCTCCATTATCAAAAATATAAAAATTCGTTCCGGAAAGAGAGTCGGATGTTATGAAGGATAGTTGATTATATCCATAAATACAGTCATATATGGAGAAATCCATCCCATTTAAAGCCGTGATAAAATGGTAAAAAGTATCGTCATACAGCTCATCTAACAGGCGTTCGAGTGAATAAAGCAAATTTTTCTTGATTCGAACCCGGTCCTCATCCATGATGAAAATCAGCTCAGATCCGCATAAAAGCTTGCCATCCTCAACTAGGATACCCTTACGCCAGCGGTTGTTCCGGAAAATGGAGATTTCATTATTCATGTACTCCTCTAATGGATATGCCTCATCGGTCTCTTCATCGAAAAATACCCATTGGTCATTAATGTTTTCAAAAACTCCCTCTGTGTGTGCCCTCTTTTGAGCATTTAACAGTTGTGTTCGCAGCTGATTGTTCATGTTCGCGCCTCCAAATGCAGTAAACGGGGATTAGCCAGCCAAGAATAAACCCCGTAAGAAATATGTTGATTGGCACCTATCTTATTGATTGACATAAACGGCGCCTTTTATAACCCGACTCTTGAAACTCTGGACAATTAACCATCTATTTGAATCATGCATATCATGTAAGCAGGAATGGGCCACAGGCTTGTTTTGAAAGGATGATGCTATTTTGTGTGGTATTACTGGATGGGTAGAATACGACAGATCGATTAACCAGGAAAAAATGATTTTAACGGCTATGACAGATACCCTCTCCAAGCGGGGACCGGATGACATGAATATCTGGGATGATAAGCATGTTGGACTTGGGCATAAGCGGCTGGTCGTCGTTGACCCAAAAGGCGGAAAGCAGCCGATGGTCCGTGAAAAAAACGGCAGCAAATATGTCCTTTGCTATAATGGCGAATTGTATAACACGGAAGATATCAGAAAAGAGCTTTTATTAAAAGGATATTCATTTAAGGGTCATTCGGATACAGAAGTCTTGATAACAGCCTATATGGAATGGAAAGAAAAATGCGTGGATTTTTTCAATGGGATATTTGCCTTCGCGGTCTGGGATGGTGAAAGGGAGCAACTGTTTGCAGCGAGAGACCGACTTGGCGTGAAGCCTTTTTTCTATTCGCATCAGCGCGGTCAATTACTGTTTGGCTCTGAGATAAAGGCGCTGCTTGCCCACCCGGAAGTAAAGCCTATCATCACACGAGAAGGATTAGCGGAAATATTTGCTCTTGGACCTTCCCGTACACCTGGTGCCGGCGTGTTCAAGAATATTTCTGAACTAAGACCTGCCCATGCAATGACCTTTAGCCGAGATGGATTATCCATCTGGCGGTATTGGAATGTAAAGAGTGAAGCGCATGGGGAGAGCCTGGATGAAACGGTTGAACAGGTTCGCTACCTCGTAACAGATGCCGTAAAGCGGCAATTGGTTTCAGATGTACCTCTTTGCACGTTTTTATCTGGCGGTTTAGACTCAAGTGCGATTACCGCAATTGCTGCTAAGCAATTTTATGATGAGGGAAAACCGCCGCTTCATACGTATTCAATAGATTATGAGGATAATGCTTCTCATTTTGTGGCAAATGACTTTCAGCCCAATTCAGACGGATATTGGATTGAGCTGATGAGAAAAGAATTTGGCACGAATCATCATTATTGTGTCATCAGCCAGGAAGACTTAATTACGAATCTGGCTGAAGCCGTCATGGTCAAGGACCTTCCGGGTATGGCTGATATTGATTCCTCGTTGCTGTGGTTCTGCCGGAATATCAAAAAGGATTTTGTCGTTGGCTTGTCTGGGGAGTGTGCGGACGAAATCTTTGGGGGATATCCATGGTTCCATAATCCTGAAAGTCTATCAAAGGATGCCTTCCCATGGATGAGGTCCATCAAGGAAAGGCAAGCATTACTTAGAAGCGACTGGCAAGCAAAACTAAATCTTGAAGAATACATGCGAGCAAGATATAAAGAAAGCTTGGCAGAAACACCGCTTCTTGAAGGGGAGTCAGAGCTTGAGCAGAAGAGAAGGCAATTATTCTATTTGAATATGACCTGGTTCATGACCAATTTGCTCGACAGGAAAGACAGGATGAGCATGGGGGCGAGCCTTGAAGTGAGAGTACCATTTGCTGATCACCGGCTCGTTGAATATGCGTGGAATATTCCTTGGGAGATGAAGATGGCTGATAATCGGGAAAAAGGCATTCTAAGGAGAGCGCTTAAAGGGGTTCTTCCAGAAGAAGTACTCTACCGCAAGAAAAGCCCGTATCCGAAAACGCATCATCCCTTATATACAAAGCTTGCGAAGGATTGGCTGACAGAACTATTGGCTGATGGGGATTCTCCGCTATTGGAGTTCTTTGACAAAGAGCAGCTCAAGGCACTGGTAGAAACAGGCGGGGCATCATTTAAAACACCATGGTACGGTCAATTGATGAATGGTCCGCAATTACTCGCCTATTTAATCCAGGTAGACCTTTGGTTTAAACATTATCATATTCAAATTGAGGATTGATCTCACGGGCCTGTCGCTATTGCGGCAGGTCTTAATTTTTGCCATTTAAGCTTACAAGTAGGGTATGTTTATCGTGGATAATATTGGGGTTGGAGTGGTGAGGTGAGAGAGCAAGGGGATTTCTTAGGGAACGTTTACTATGTTGTTTTTCTATCGATTCTAGTTTGGCACATGACTTTATTGCTGCTTGCCTGGGAGAGCATACCTAGTGAGATTGGTTCTATAAGGAGGCTGTGGGGGAGGGTTACTCTATACAGCTTACGATTGCTGTCATCCTGATAGGTATTTGTGTGTTGATTCCTTTTAGTTACACGGTCTGGTCCGTGAGGCTAAAGGATTCCCGAAAGAAAAGCAGGTGCTAAATTCCCGCACCTGCTCAACATTTTATTTCTGCTTTATTAAAATGGCATATCCGCGCTTCGAGATGGATAAATGGTTTTCGTCCCATTTAGTTTCCGAATCGGCATAAAGAAGTTCAGATGCTTGCCATTCCTCTGATGAAAGCTCTTTTTCGTTATCACTGAGATTAATCAGAATGTAAGCATCTGCCTCGTCTGATTCTCGCTTGTACATAACGACCTCTGGGTCAATATGTACAAATAACAAATCTCCTTCATTGGCAAGAACAGGATTGTCCTTTCGCAGGGCAATCAGCCTTTGCACATGTGCAAACATATCCCGATTTTGTTCTTCCTCATTCCAAGGCATACATTTTCGGCATCCTGGGTCCTGATCCCCATCAAGGGCAATCTCATCTCCATAATAGATGCACGGTGTGCCCGTGAATGTGAGAAGGATGGTATAGATTTGCTTTACCTTCGCGATATCACCTTGACATTCAGTCAAAATTCTTGGCGTATCATGGCTGCCAACCAAATTGAAGGCGGCCTTGTTAACCGTATGAGGGTACATATGATAAACCTTTGTCATCTTTTCAGCAAATCTGGATGGCTCTAGTGTTTCTTCTCGGAACATTTCAAGAATGGCCGTCAGAAATGGATAGTTCATCACCGCATCGAATTGATCACCGCGCAGCCATGGCATTGAATCATGCCAAATTTCCCCCAGGATATAAGCATCTTCCTTTTCATTTTTGACGGTCTTCCTGAAGGAGCGCCAGAAATCAAAATCTACTTCATTAGCCACATCAAGCCGCCATCCGTCAATGCCGCATTCTTCAACCCAATATTTCGCTACAGTAAGCAAATAGTCTTTTACCTCTGGATTCTTTGTATTTAATTTTGGCATCGATGATACATATCCAAAAGTGTCATAGTTGAGGTTTTGTTCATCAAGCGGAAGGGAATGCGGATGGAACCAATCCTTGTATTTTGAGTCCTTGCCGTTTTGAAGCAAGTCTTGAAACGGCTTGAAATGATAGCCGCTGTGGTTAAAGACTGCATCGAGCATCACCTTGATTCCGCGATTATGCGCCTCTTCAACAAGCTTCTTTAAGGTTTCCTTCGTGCCAAATTGCGGGTCGATTTCCAGATAATCAATCGTATCATATTTATGATTAGAGAAAGCATGGAAGACAGGGGTGAAATAAATGCCTGTGATTCCGAGTTCCTTTAAGTAATCCAGATGGTCAATGACCCCTTCAAGATCGCCGCCAAAAAAATTCTCTGGCGTTGGTTCAGCACTTCCCCATTCAAGTGCGCCCTCTGGGTCTAAATCTTTATTGCCATTCGCGAAACGCTCGGGGAAAATCTGGTACCAAACCGTATCCTTGACCCACTCTGGTGCACTGAATACCTCTGTATGATGTAAGTATGGAAGGGCAAATAGAAGGCCCACTTCAGGCAGTTCTTCATAGAACCCCTTTTCAGTAAAGTAGGTTACTTTCCCGTCATGGTCAGTAAGACGAAAAGCATACCGTGCCCGAAGGTGAGGAAGTCTAATCGTCTGCCGATAGTAATCATACAGTTCATCACTTCCGGTACTACGCATTTCGATGTTTTCATGGATCCATTTTGGTCCTTCAAAATCATACGGATCCCCATGAAGAAGCTCCATTTTAGCTATATCCCCTTTTTTAGCCATAATCATGATGGTAATGGATTCAAGGGATGAACTGTATAAAAACTGGTCTCTAGCAAAATGTACAACTGAAGATTTATCCATACTTCCTCTCCTCTCAAAAGTGCAATCGCTTGCATGCCTCTGATGTTAATAATAGCGATTCACCCTATAAAATTCAATTAAATTAAGAATATATAAATAAACAGTTATAAATTACCCAATAATGGCGGATTTGTAACACTTTTAAAATTTTGGTAAAAAAGTATTGTTAATTATTGATAATTAAGTATAATTAAGGTGTCGAGATTGCAATCGCTTTCACACGGTGAATCTGTCGAACGTTGTTGTTTCAGTAATGATTTGCATTGTCACTTTGTGCAACCGTTTGTATTCTTGGCTACATAATAAGAGGAGGGGTTGACCCATGAAGAAAGCATACTCCATCTTTTTGGTGTTAATGCTTGCGGTAGGTATCCTTGCAGCCTGTGGACCAGATAGAGAAGAAGGCGCAGGAGGAAATGAAGGAAGCAATGCAGATGGTGCTAAACCTGAAAAATTAGTGGTTTGGGAAGACACAGATAGAAGCGTGGCTTTAGAACCAGCTGTTAAAGCGTTCGAAGAAGAGCACGGCATTAAGGTTGAATTCAAGGAATATGGAATGGCAGAGGATATGAGAAACCAAATCCGCCTTGATGGACCGGCTGGTAAAGGACCTGATGTTCTAACCTTGCCGCATGACCAAATTGGTATGCTTGCTGAAGAAGGAACAATCCAAGAAATTTCAGTCGAACAAAGCGTTCTTGACACTTTCACGGAATCATCCATCCAAGCACAAACCTATGATGGTAAACTATATGGCCTGCCAAAGGCAACTGAAACACCCGTATTTATCTACAATAAAGAATTGATGTCTGAAGCACCGGCTACAATGGACGAAGTATATGAGTTTTCCAAGGATTTCACAGATGGAAAGAAATTTGGATTCATCGCCCTATGGGATAACTTCTATCATGCATACGCCGTTATTGGCGGCATGGGAGGATACGTATTTGGGGAGAAAGATGGAGCTTTGCAAAGTGACGACCTTGGCATAAACAATGAGGGAGCGGTTGCTGGAGCAGAATACATCCAAAAATGGTATAAGGAAGGCTTGTTCCCTAAAGGAGTCATCGGAGAGTCCGGCGGTTCTGCACAGGATGGCTTATTCAATGAAGGAAAATTGGCCTCTGTTCAAAACGGCCCATGGGCATTCCAAGGGTATATGGATGCAGGAATCGATATTGGTGCGACACCAATGCCGAAGCTTCCAAATGGGGAGCCTATGACGACATTCATGGGTGTTAAGGGATGGCATGTATCTGCTTATACCGAAAATAAGGAATGGTCAACGAAATTGGTCGAATTCCTGACAAACTATGATAATGCGAAGATTCGTTTCGAAACAACAAAAGAAATCCCGCCTGTTAAAGAGCTAATTGAGGATCCGATCATCGCTGATGACGAATACTCTAATGCTGTAGCGGTACAGTCTCAATATGCAATTCCAATGCCGAACATTCCGGAAATGGCCGAAGTATGGGGACCAATGGCAACAGCCCTTCAAACATTGGCAACGAATAAAGCCGAGCCGAAAGAGGCAATGGATGAAGCGGCCAAAACCATTCAAACAAATATCGAAACAAATCACAGTAAATAAAGAACCTGGCGGGCATTATCCTTATGCTAAGGGGTAATGCCCATCCTTTTGCAGGGAAGCTTAAAAGATAAGGTTTCTTTTCATGGAAAGGGGAGTCTTCCGAAATGGAAAGTCTGCAGATGAATACCGGACCACAAGTAACGCGGACAAAACACGCAAGGAATGCCTTGCTGCTCTCAATCATACCTGGATTCGGACAGTTCTATAATGGACAGAAGCTAAAAGGATCCATCTATTTAGTCCTCACAGCCATTTTCTTCGCCACATTTTTTCAAACGTTGAATATAGGGTTCTGGGGCTTGATCACGCTTGGGGAGATTCCAAGGCTTGATCATTCGATTCGTTTATTGATTGATGGAATTCTAGCACTACTTATTACGGTTTTAGGGCTTGTGATATATGGGCTTAACCTTTTTGATGCGTATAAGGATGGAAAGAAAAGAGAGATTGGACTTCCTTTGAATAATTTGCGCGAACAATACCGTAATCTTATTGATAATGGGTTCCCCTATTTAATTATTTCACCAGGGGTCTTGCTGCTCGTATTCGTTGTCATTTTCCCTATTATCTTCTCATTCTTGCTCGCTTTTACAAACTATGACCTATATCATTCACCGCCTGCTAATTTGGTAGATTGGATAGGATTCCAAAACTTTATTGATATCTTCAAGATTGATATTTGGAGAACGACCTTCTTCAGCGTATTTGGCTGGACACTTGTTTGGACATTTGCGGCAACCACTCTCCAAGTGGCATTGGGAATATTCCTGGCAGTACTCGTGAATCAAAAGGATCTTAAAGGCAAAGCCATTATACGAACAGTATTCATTTTACCATGGGCAGTACCGGCATTTGTATCCATCCTGGTATTCTCAGGAATGTTCAATGAATCATTCGGGGTCATCAACACAACCATCTTGGCCAGCCTAGGTATTGATCCCGTCAGCTGGATGACGGAGTCCAATTGGACGAGGTTTGCGCTGATCATGATTCAAGGGTGGCTTGGATTCCCATTCATTTTTGCCATGACAACAGGTGTCCTGCAATCCATATCTGATGATTTATATGAAGCAGCCACGATTGATGGGGCAAGTGCATGGCAGAAATTCAGGAAGATTACACTTCCGCTTGTGCTTTATGCGACAGCTCCAATTATCATTACGCAATACACATTCAATTTCAATAACTTTAATATTATCTTCTTATTCAATAACGGCGGACCTGCGGTTGCTGGACAAAATGCATGGGGAACAGATATTTTAATCTCCTGGATTTATCGCCTAACGATGACTGCCGGCCAATATGGAAAAGCAGCGGCTATTACGATGATTCTTTCATTAATCGTCATGTCTGTGGCTTTATGGCAATTTAAGAGAACTAAATCATTCCAAGAGGAGGATATGATGTGATGAAGAGCAAGAACAGCAGAAAATTTGTCCGTTTATCATTGTCCTATCTTGTCATTGGCATCATGTTTGCCATCATCATCTATCCTGTTCTCTGGATTATCGGCTCTTCCTTTAATCCGGGCGACAGTTTATCAAGCTCCAAAATGATTCCAGATAATGCTACATTAAATCACTATAAAGAATTATTTGATTTAGAGAATAGTGACTATCTGCTTTGGTATTTCAATTCGATCAAGATAAGCTTAATGACAATGATATTAACGGTCATATCGGTTTCTTTCACAGCTTATGCTTTCTCCCGCTATCGCTTTGTCGGACGGAAGAACGGACTGATGACATTCTTGATTTTGCAAATGATCCCGAACTTCGCGGCCCTTATTGCCATCTATGTCCTGGCGACGAGAACAGGATTAATTGATACTCATCTTGGATTAGTCCTTCTTTATGTCGGCGGACAGATTCCAATGAACACATGGCTGATGAAAGGGTACTTGGATTCCATTCCACGCGATTTGGATGAAAGCGCTAAGATGGATGGTGCGGGCCATTTGAGAATCTTCTTCCAGATTGTTATGCCGCTTGCAAAGCCAATCATTGCGGTTGTGGCTTTATTCTCCTTCGTGGCTCCGTTTGGTGATTTTATCCTTGCGAAGATTCTCATTAGCTCAAGTGATAAGTATACGCTTGCAGTTGGACTGTACTCAATGGTTGGGAAGCAGTTTGGGGCTGAGTTTACGAAGTTTGCGGCTGGTTCAGTCTTAATCGCGGTACCAATTGCCATTCTCTTCTTATTCTTACAAAAATATTTTGTTTCTGGTTTGACGGCAGGAGGAACGAAAGGATAAGGTTATCCTGTATGGATAATCTTGGGGGGACAAAATATGTTGAAAAGATTTGCCTTTATTTTGCTAGTGCCGCTGCTTATCTTCCCGTTTCTGCCGGGGAAAGGAAGCGCGGAGAGTTGGCAGGATGAAACCATTTATTATGTGATGATTGACAGGTTTTACAACGGAAACACAGAGAATGATAATCAAGTCAACATCGATGATCTGAACAAGTATCAAGGGGGAGACCTTAAAGGGGTAATCTCCAAGCTGGATTACATAAAGGAAATGGGATTTACGGCCATTGCGTTTAATCCTGTCATCCAGAATATGGACGGCGATTATACCGGGAATTCCCCGCTTGATTTTATGGCCATGAATGAGAACTACGGAACCATCGATGAATTGAAAGAGCTTGTCAAGGAAGCTCATCATCATGATATGAAAGTCATTTTGGATTTTCAAGTGAATCATTTGGGGAAAGGCCATCCGTGGCTTGAAGAGAAGGGGAAGGAAAATTGGTTCCATGAAGAGAGGACCATTACTGAGACTAGAGAATCTAACAATCAAGAAAATGGCTGGGTAGATGGGAAGCCTGATTTAGCACAGGAGAATCCAGAGGTTGCGAGCTATTTAATCGATGCGGCCAAATGGTGGGCTAAGGAAACGGATATTGACGGCTACCGGCTTTTGTATATGAAATATGTGCCCAAATCCTTTTGGAATGAATTTATTGCTGAGATGAAAAAAGTCTATCCGGAATTTTATCTTCTCGGGGAATTGGATGCAGAAGCGATTCAAAGCTTGCCCCTAGATGGAGTGCTTGATAAGGGACAGCTGGAGAATCTGAGAAAGGCCTTTGCAACAACCGATAGAGAGATGGATTCCATATTTAATAGATGGGATAAACTCTTTGAAACGGTTGAGAATCCGCATAATACAGTTATTTCAATGGATACGGAGACGACAGAGAGATTTACGAAGGAAACTGAGAGAGCTAAACAATTCCCTGGGACACGCTGGAAAATGGCTTTAACTTATTTATATACAATGCCTGGTATTCCAATGATGACCTATGGGTCTGAAATTGCGTTGAATGGCGGAGAAAAGCCGGACAATCATAGGATGATGAATTTCCGGACAGATGAAGAGCTGATAGAATATATTACAAAGCTATCTGATTTAAGACAGGAATACCCGGCTTTAGCAGCAGGTGATTTAGAGCTGCTGCAAACAGATGGTGCAATGGCCGTCTTCAAAAGGGAAACGAAAGACCAGACAATGATTGTGGCAATCAATAATAGCTCGAAAACAAAGACAATCCAGCTAGATTCAGCCCTCTTTGAGAACAATCAGGAATTAAGGGGGAAATTGAATTCAGACCTAGTCAGGGAGCAGGATGGCTTATATGGCATCACCTTAGATCGCGAGACGGCTGAAGTCTATTTGGTCGAGGATGAATCAGGATTGAATATTGGTTTCTTGGCAATTCTAATTCTTATTCCAATCAGCTTTGTTGTTTTTTTGATTATGGCAAAGAAAAAGGGTAGACAAACAAATTAAATGTAGTGAAAATATAGGGGAGTGTAAGCGCTCCCTTGTTTTTGTTTGATTTACTAGTGTTTCGCAATCCTTTTATAAGGCTCGGAATGCTTCATGAATAAGACTTTAGTGAGGTAAATGTGCTTATGAAAAAGAAATGGTGGAAAGAAGCGGTTTGTTATCAAATCTATCCAAAGAGCTTTATGGATTCCAATGGAGATGGAATTGGTGACTTACAAGGAATCATTAGCAAACTGGACTATATACAGGACTTAGGTATTGATGTCATATGGATATGCCCAATCTATCAATCGCCTAATGCGGATAATGGCTACGATATTAGTGATTATCAAGCAATCATGAAAGATTTCGGTTCAATGGAGGATTTTGACCGCTTGCTTAGTGAAGTCCATGCTCGCGGAATGAAGCTAATCATGGATTTGGTCGTTAATCATACGAGTGATGAGCATCCATGGTTTATCGAATCGAAATCATCTCCTAATTCTCCAAAGCGAGATTGGTATATTTGGAGTGACGGGGCGGAGGATGTGCTGCCGAATAACTGGGAGAGCATCTTCTCTGGTAGCGCCTGGGAGTATGATAAGGAAAGCAGTCAATACTACTTGCATGTCTTTGCCAAGAAGCAGCCTGACTTGAATTGGGAAAACACAGATATGCGTGAAGCTGTCTATTCAATGATTAATTGGTGGCTTGATAAAGGCATTGATGGTTTTAGAATTGACGCTATTAGCCATATTAAGAAAAAAGAGGGCTTTCCAAATACTGAGGCGGACGACCAGTCACAGATTCCCGGGTTCTCCTTCTATACGAACCAAGAGGGTATTCATGATATCCTTCAGGAGCTTAAAGACAGAACCTTTTCTCGCTATGATATTATGACAGTTGGGGAAGCGAGCGGTGTAAGCAGTGAAAATTCCGATCCTTGGGTGAATGAGGAGATTGGCGCTTTTAATATGGTTTTTCAATTTGAGCATTTGGCCCTGTGGGAGAAGGAAGCAGAAACAGAGCTAGACCTGCCTGCTTTTAAAGCTATCATGAATAAATGGCAGACAGGCCTTCATCGAAGAGGGTGGAACGCCCTGTTCATTGAGAACCATGATAAGCCGCGAATCGTCTCCACATTAGGGGATGATCAGGATTACTGGGAAGAAAGTGCTAAAATGCTTGGCGCCATGTATTTCTTCATGCAAGGGACACCGTTCATCTATCAAGGGCAGGAAATCGGCATGACGAATGTCGCGTTTGAATCGATAGTGGATTATGATGATATTAGTATGAAGAATTTTTATTACATGGAGCTGGCTAAGGGCCGGAGCCATGAAGAATTAATGAAAATTATCTGGAAGAGCGGACGGGATAATTCAAGAACCCCGATGCAATGGAATTCCTCGGCAAATGCTGGTTTTACCCAAGGAGCCCCATGGATGAAAGTGAATCCAAATTATAAAGAAGTCAATGTGAAGGTACAAGAGGACAACCCTAACTCTATCCTCCATTTCTATAAGAGAATGATTCAGCTGCGTAAACAGCATGAATGTCTAATATACGGAGATTTCAAGCTTCATTTAAAAGATGATCCGAATATCTTTGCTTATTCTCGAAGTGAAGGGAAACAAACGGCATTGATACTCAATAATTTCAGCAAAGAAGAGCAGACTGTACGATTGCCCGAATTTTCCGGGAAGGTGAAGAGGGTAATCTTAAGCAATTATCATAAGGATAAGCGGCAAACAGATCCATTCATCCTCTCACCATATGAGACGGTAATGTATCTTCTGTAGAAGCTGCTAAGAAGGGAAGGCTGATTGTATGGCAGTGACCATAAAGGATGTTGCAAAATTGGCAAATGTCGCTCCATCTACTGTTTCAAGAGTGATTGCCAACAATCCGCGAATCAGTGAAAAAACAAAGAGAAAAGTTCGAAAGGCGATGAATGAGCTCGGCTATCACCCTAACTTCATCGCTAGAAGCCTTGCAAGTAAGTCTAGCGATGTACTAGGGATTATCATGCCAAAATCAGGGGACGGCTCCTTCCTTAATCCCTTTTTCCCAACAGTCATGAAAGGCTTGAGCCAGGCGGCACATGATGACCGTCTTGGACTGCAAATCACGACAGGCATCACGGAAGAGGAAATATACGATGAAGTCGAAAAGATGGTTCATGGCGGCCGGGTAGATGGATTGATTCTCCTCTATTCAAAGGTTGGCGATAATGTGCTGAACTATTTAAGGGAAGCCAATTTTCCATTTGTCGTGATTGGCAAGCCTTATCAATATGAAAGCAGTATTAGCCATGTTGATAATGATAATTTCCAGGCTGGCAAGGATGTGGCTAAATACTTGCTTGACAGCGGGCATAGCGCTATTGCTTTTATCGGGGGAAATGCAGAGCTTGTCGTGACCATTGAGCGGATGAAGGGTTACGAGGCAGCCCTTATGGAAGCAGGTATTCCAGTACGTAAGGACTATGTCATCCACGAGGACTTCATGCTTGAAGGCGGAAAGGAAGCGGTTAAACGGCTGATGAATTTGGAGAATTCTCCAACTGCCTTAATCGTTGCGGATGATTTTATGAGTCTGGGCGTATTGAATATGCTTGATGAGTTAGGAATAGATGTGCCGGGTGATATTTCAGTGTTCAGTTTCAATAATGTGCTGCTCGCAGAACTATCCAAGCCGCCGTTGTGCTCAGTGGATATTAATATAGAGTCACTGGGCTATCAAGCAGTAAAGCTATTGCTAACGCGGATTAAAGAGCCTGGCAGCCCTGCGATGAGGATGATTGTGCCCTATGAGCTCATTGTTCGATCCTCGGTAGCTAAGATAAAAAATTAACAGGCAAGAAGCTTGGGAGCTGCTCCTAAGCTTCTTTAAGTCTATATAAACCATTCATTCTAATTAACTAGTTGATAAACTATAGTCAATGATGTCTTTTACTTGTACGCTTTTAGCAGAAAACCTACTATACTAGAGGATTGGTGATTAGATGACAATCAAAATTGCGGTAGTCGGAAGTATTAATATGGATTTAGTGACGTCGGTAAAAAAGGTTCCAATCGCCGGGGAGACCGTTATGGGTGAAAACTTTGCGACCATGCCGGGCGGGAAGGGAGCCAATCAGGCTGTTGCGGCAGCAAGGCTTGGAGCAGAGGTATCCATGATTGGCTGTCTTGGAAGCGATTATTTAGGAGATGGCCTTCTTGAAGTCTTAAAGAAGGAAGGCATTCGGACAGAAGCTGTGAAGAGGGTCGAGGGCTCAAGCGGGACGGCAAGCATTATTCTATCTGAGGGAGATAATCGCATAATTGTGGTACCTGGGGCTAATCATGAGATGACCCCTCAATGGATAGAGGAGAATAGAAAGGTGATAGAGGACAGTGATCTTCTCCTCGTTCAGCTTGAGATTCCGCTCAATTGTGTGCAAAAAGCGCTTGAAATTGGGAAGGCAGCCAATGTTATAACTATCTTAAACCCTGCGCCTATGACAAAGCTGCCGGCTGAAATCATTCAATTAGCTGATTACATAACTCCGAATGAACATGAATATCAGACTCTTTCGGAGGAGTTTCCAATTGCGGAATTGTCTTCAAAATTAATCATCACGATGGGGGATGAGGGGGTCCTCTTTTATGAGGAAGGAAAAGAAGTGCGCATTCCAGCGTTCAATGTGCCTGTCGTTGATACTACTGGAGCTGGAGATACCTTTAACGGAGCACTGGGAGTAGCGATATGCGAACAGTTGGGTCTAAAGGAAGCTATCCGCTTTGCCAATAGAGCGGCCGCCCTGTCGATCACGCAAATTGGCGCCCAAAATGGAATGCCTACTAAAAAAATGATCCGGCAATTCTTTGAATAAATAAAAATCCCCTTCTTTGCCATCGAAGAAGGGGATTTTTCGTATTAACCGTTTACTACGGAGCCGCCATTGACATGGATGACTTGTCCGCTTACATAAGAGGAATCATCGCTTGCCAAGTAAACATAAGCCGGCGCAAGCTCAGATGGCTGACCAGCACGGCCAAGCGGTGCATTCTTGCCAAATTCTTTTACTTTATCCGCTGGGAATGTCGCTGGTATGAGCGGTGTCCAGATAGGGCCTGGTGCTACGCCGTTCACGCGAATCCCCTTGTCCGCAATATTATTAGCTAATGCCCTTGTGAAGGAGACAATGGCCCCTTTAGTTGAAGAGTAATCCATCAGCTGCGGATGACCTTGATAGGCTGTAATAGATGCCGTATTAATAATGGAGCTGCCTTTAGAAAGATGAGGCAGAGCCGCTTTTGTTAAATAGAACATGGAGAAGATATTCGTGCGGAATGTCTTTTCCAGCTGTTCATCACTGATATCTAATAGGCTTTCTTGTACATGCTGTTCAGCAGCATTATTGACTAGGATGTCAATCTTGCCGAACTCAGATTTCACTTGGTCGACAATTTCACGGCAAAAGGAGCTGTCACCCACATCTCCTGCAAGAAGCATGCAGCGAACGCCTTCATTTGCCACCATATCCTTCGTTTTATTGGCATCTTCATGCTCATTCAAATAAACGATGGCTACATCTGCGCCTTCCTTGGCAAAGTAAAGAGAAACAGAACGGCCGATGCCGCTGTCGCCGCCAGTGATGATAGCTGTTTTCCCTTTCAGCTTGCCGCTGCCTTTATAATTTTCATCTACTTCGATTGGTTGAGGGTGCATTTCCTCAGTATGACCAGGCTGTTCCTTTTGGGCCTGTTTAGGGAAACCGTCTTTTCCTAATTTGATATCTTCGTTCATTTCACAATCATCCTTTCCTAACAATCATCTATA
Organism: Pradoshia eiseniae; assembly: GCF_002946355.1. NCBI lineage: Bacteria > Bacillati > Bacillota > Bacilli > Caryophanales > Bacillaceae > Pradoshia > Pradoshia eiseniae. Next base: position 133,439 of record NZ_PKOZ01000004.1, on the reverse strand, counting down.
GTCTGTTATTCCTCAAATCAGTAAAAACAAACCTTTTGATGAAAATATTAGGGGGGCACGAAAAAAGGGAAGCAGACATAAGAATGATCTGCTTCCCGCTTTTTGTATGTTGATTATCTGAAATTGATGAATTGGACTTCTACCGTTAAGTCAGCCTCGCGTATAGCTGCCATTACTTGCTGAAGGTCATCCTTACTTTTGCCTGTGACACGGATTTGGTCTTCCTGAATTTGCGATTTCACTTTAGTACCGGAATTCTTTACAATTAAGTTGATTTTTTTTGCATTTTCTTTGTCGATTCCCTGAACGAGTTTTGCGCGTTGGCGGACGGTTCCGCCTGAAGCGCCCTCAATTTTCCCGTAATCGAGATTTTTGATTGGTACACCGCGCTTGATTAATTTGCTGAGCAGCACATCTTTAAGCTGGCCAAGCTTATATTCATCATCAGAAACTAGGACAAGCTCTTCGTTATCGAGGTGGACATCACTTTTGCTTCCTTTGAAATCATAGCGGGTTTTTACTTCCTTCATTGCTTGAGTAACCGCGTTTGTTACCTCTGATAGATCAATTTTTGAAACAACATCAAATGAGTTCTCTTTTGCCATCTGGATTCCTCCATTTACTGATTTTGTATGTTTCTCAATACATATTCAATGCTAATTATAGGGAAAAATTTGTACTTCTTCAATTTCCACAAAAAATAGAGGATTTTAATTGAAATCCTCTACTTAGTCGTTATAAGATGTAAATTATGATTTCATTACAAATGATCTGTTTTTTTAGAGAATGATTTTTTTCCGGCTTTCCGGTTTTGTTCTTCTTGAATATTTTTGATTTCATGCTTTGCTTGGTTATCGCGTGCTTTCTTATCATTATCAGATGTATGATATGCCATTATTTATTGCCCCCTAGTACAAAATATTGATTCGTGTATGTCTAGTATGGAGCGAATGGGGAAAAATAATGTATGATTTATTCTGGCAGCTTATTTAAGAAAAAGATGGCAACGGTACCAGGTCCTGAATGAGCACCGATAGTTGCGCCGACTGATGTGATATAAATGGATTTAGGATGGAATGTCTCTTCAAAGAGGGCTTTGTATTCCATTGCTTCTTCCATGTCGTCACCATGGCTGATGCCGATAATTTGCTGGTCAAGTCGATCGCCTCGTTTTTTCATGGTATCAATGACAGCGCGCATGAGTTTTTTCTTTCCGCGGAATTTCTCAAGCGGAATTAACTTGCCGTCTTCCACGTTGAGTAGCGGTTTAATATTTAAAAGACCGCCGATAAACGCGGATGATTTAGAAATACGTCCACCGCGGGCCAAATATTCTAAATCAGCAACTGTAAATAAATGTTCCATATGAGTACAGTGATATTTGGCTATTTCGGTTAGTTCAGCTAAGCTTTTGCCCTTCGCTGCATGGTGAACAACTTCCATGACTGCCATGCCGAGGCCTAAGGAAGCACATTTGCTATCAATGATTTCAAGCTCAAACTCTGGAAACTCAGCCAGTACTTCATCACGCATCATGATGGCTGTTTGATATGTACCGCTTAACTCTGAAGAAAAAGCAATATACAATCCTTGCTTTTTATCCTTAGCCAGTTGCCTGAAAGCTTCATAGAAGTCTTGAGGGGAAGCCTGTGATGTTTTTGGGGCTTTTCCATTTCGCATAGCATCATAAACTGCCTTTGGCTTAATGGTTACTAAATCGCTATATTCTTCATTATCCATATGCACTTTTAATGGTATGAGGATAACATTGTTGTCATCGAAGTATTGTAATGGCAAGTCACTTGCGCTATCTGCTATAATTTGAACATTCATTTAAAGCACCTTCTTTTTTTAAAGTCATTTTAATTAAATCATTATAAAGAAAAATAGAAAATTGTCTACACTTTTATTTTATCATGTTTATGGTTAGATACCATCTAAGGAGGCACTAAGTTTGGTCTGGAGTGAAACAAAAAAAATTATTGCTGTCGTTGTGGGAGCTGTTTTAAATGCAATCGCCATGAACTTCTTCTTGATTCCGGCAAATGTTTTTGCGAGCGGGTTTACTGGAACGGCTCAAATCATTTCGGCTGCGTTTGGCATGTTCACCAATATTGAAATATCAACTGGGGTACTCGTTTTACTATTAAATATCCCAATTGCGATTTTAGCTTGGTTTAAGGTAGGGAAATCATTTACGCTTTATAGCTTTATGGCTGTTGTTTTAATGTCCTTCTTCCTGGAAGTCATTCCGGTGTTATCGTTTTCTGATGATATTTTGCTTAATGCCGTCTTTGGCGGTGTTATCGGTTCTGCAGGTGTTGGAATCACCTTGCGTTTCGGTGCCTCAACAGGCGGTATGGATATCGTTGCGATGATATTATCAAGAATTAATGATAAGCCAATCGGAATTTATTTCTTAATATTAAATGGCGCGATTGTTGCGATTGCCGGGCTCATGTATTCAGAAGAGCAGGCGCTATATACCCTTGTCTCACTCTACGTATCCACGAGAGTCATTGACGCCATCCATACAAGACATATTAAAGTAACCGCGATGATTGTCACGAAGCATGCGGATGAACTGAAGGAAGCTATCCATTCCAAGCTTGTCAGAGGAATTACGATGATTCCTGCCGTTGGGGCTTTTACAGGTGAGGATAAGTATATGCTAATGATCGTCATCAGCCGTTATGAGCTGTATGATTTGCAAAGTGTTATTCAGCAGGTAGACCCTGCAGCCTTCACTAATATCGTTCAATCAACAGGAGTCATCGGGTCGTTTAGGAAAGACTGATGATAGACAAAGCACCTTCTTCATATGAAGAGGGTGCTTTGTTATTCTCAATAAAGAAAGCGCTTACGACAAAAAATGATTTTTTTAGTGTGGTTGATTCAATCACCTTATATAATAAGATGGATTCTTTCCATTTCGGTTTATTAAAAAAATGATTTCAAGCTTGTTCGTTATATAGACTCCACTCTTACCGAATGAATATAATCTTAAGAAATATATGGGGATATGAAAAAATGATTGATAGGGAATTAAAAAACGGAGTGTTATATATTAGGGGTTGAGAATTGGTGCAAGTTTCGACAATAAAACCCCGTTTTCATTTTTTGTTATCTATACTACAATCAACATTAAGTTCTTTTTTAAGAACAAAATATGAAATGTGGAGGTAGGTATGGACGATACTATTAGTTTCAAAGAAATACTCAACTTGATGAAGAGGAGATTAAATCTAATAATCTTGATGACATTAACTGCTACCTTGGCAAGTGGCATAATTTCCTATCTTTTTTTATCTCCAATGTATGAATCTTCGACACAAATTCTCGTAAACCATACCACGAACTCACCCCAGGCTAAGGCGAATGATAAGAATAGCAAAAAGAGCGAGGATGAGACTAATTTAATCGATCCAAACCAGATTCGAACAAATATTGAGCTAATCAATACTTATACGGTTCTGATTAAAAGCCCTGCCATCATTGAGAAGGTCATTGATGACCTTAGTCTAGATGCGAGCTTTTTGGATATAAATGACCGAGTAACAGTCAACACGACTCAAAACTCACAAGTTGTAGAAATCGTTGTACAAGACAAGGATCCCAAAGCTGCAGCGGACATTGCGAATCGTATAGCAGAGGTATTTAAACAGGAAGTTGGCTCCTTAATGAGTGTAAATAATATCAATATTCTTGCAGCGGCAAGCGTTCAAGAGCCATACGGCGCTTTAAGCCCGGATATAATCAGGAATATCATGATTGGCTTTGCATTGGGATTGTTCTGTGCAATAGGAACAGCCTTTTTGTTTGAGTATCTTGACCCGACCGTTCGAAGTGAGAGGGACATTGTTTATGATATAGGGATTCCTATTATCGGCAATATTCCGGAAATTAAAGTAAGCCACAAGAGAATCAAAAAACATCAAACTGAAAGCAGTGGTGTAAGAATTGGAGGACGTACACTTGACTCATAAGGAAAATAAGGAATTAATCATGAGTAAAGAGCGCGCTAAATATTCAGAATTATATAAACAGTCTGTTATAAGCGAACAATTTAGGCTGCTCCGCTCTGGAATTACCTATTCCCGAAGAGGGGAGGACTATCAAACTATCATGATAACTTCTCCGGGTCATGGAGACGGGAAAACCACGACAGCCACAAATTTAGGCATCGTATTGGCCCAGCATGATAAAAAGGTAATCGTTATTGATGCGGACCTGCGAAAAGGCAAGCTTCATAAATTATTCGATATCAGTTATTCTCGGGGGCTGACAGATATCTTGGCGCGTAAAGCTTTTGTGGATGAAGCTATTTGTTTATCTACCATCCCTAATCTCCATATCATTCCATGTGGCACCATTATGAAAACCTCATATGAATTGCTAACAGCAGACCGAATGGAAGAAATTCTTTTAGTTTTGAGCAGGGAGTATGACATCATTCTATTTGATACTTCTCCAATCCTATACACAGCAGAAACCCAGATTATCGCAAATATGTGTGAAGCCTCTTTGCTGGTACTGATGAATGGAAAGACATTGAAGGAGGAGGCATCTAAAGCAACTACCATCCTGCAGAATTCAAAAGCTCAATTGCTAGGAGCTTCTTTAAACGGGAGTATGGTTCGTTCAAAAATGTATGAATTCCAGCAATAGCAAGAAGTATTAAGTAATAAATTCTTCATAAAGGAGTGATGTATCTATATGGAAGTCATTCTGCTATCCGGGGGATCTGGTCAGAGGTTATGGCCTTTATCCAATGATTCACGGTCAAAACAATTCTTGAAAGTGCTAGAAGGTCAAAGCGGGTGTGCAGAATCGATGGCTCAGCGGGTTTGGCGGCAGCTCGGAGAAGTAGGGCTGCAAGAACAAACTGTCATTGCGACAAGTGAGAAGCAAGTTGACATTCTTAAGAATCAGCTTGGTCGGCAAGCCCTGATTGTAGTTGAGCCGGAACGACGTGATACATTCCCTGCTATCGCCTTGACAGCTGTTTATCTATTCTCTGTAAAGCGAATTAATCCAGATGAAGTTGTGGCTGTCCTGCCAATTGATTCGTATGTTGAAAATGATTTCTATGAATCAGTAAAAAAATTGGAGAGTGTACTTAAACAGAGTGGTGCAAGTATAGCATTGATGGGAGTTAGGCCTAATAATCCCTCAGCGCGTTTTGGCTATATAATCCCAAAGAATAAGAAAAAAAACCATATCCAAGTGAGTCACTTCGTTGAGAAACCATCTGAGGAATATGCTCAAGGATTAATAGATGAAGGGGCATTGTGGAATTGCGGTGTATTTGCCTTCCATCTTGGTTTTATTTTATCCATTTTAGAGAAGATGGGATTTCCGCTAAATTATGCAGATCTTCTTTCACTTTATGGAAAATTGCCCAAAATCAGCTTTGACTTTGAAGTGGTGGAAAGGACAAATGATATCGTGGCTCTCCCATATGAGGGCATGTGGAGGGATTTGGGGGTTTGGAGTGCACTGACCGAGCAGATGCCAGAACAAGTTAAAGGGTCAGACATATTATCTCCAGATTCCATGAATACGCATATCATTAATGAACTGGACATCCCAGTGGCTGTGCTTGGGATATCAAATGCAGTAGTTGTATCTGGACCAGATGGCATTTTAGTATCTGATAAAGAAATAAGTTCTGATTTAAAGAAATTTATCTTCCAATTCAATAAAAGACCGATGTATGAAGAAAGAAGTTGGGGGTGGTATAAAATCCTTGACCATACGGTGTATCCAAAAGATGGAGAAGTCATTACGAGACGAATGGCTATCCGAGCTGACAGGTGCTTGAGTTATCAGAAGCATGAACAGAGAAATGAAACATGGACTATTCTCACCGGTGAAGGCTCCGTCATCTTGAACGATCAAGTGTTTGATGTAGCGGCAGGCAGCATTATTGAAATACCCGCTGGAACAAAACATGCCTTAAAGGCCAGTACGGACATGGAATTAATTGAGGTTCAACAAGGGTCTGTTCTAAGTGAAGATGATGTTTGTCATATCAGTATGAAATGGGAAGAGCTTCTCCCCTTTGGTAGCTCAGCAGTACTTTAGTATACTTGTTAAATTCGTTATTAAGAACAATGAGGAAGAGAAGTGAAGACAATGAAAATTAAGAAGGCCATTATTCCGGCTGCCGGTCTAGGTACACGGTTATTGCCGGCGACTAAGGCATTGCCGAAGGAAATGCTTCCAATAATTGATAAACCAATGATTCAATACATTGTTGAAGAAGCGATTGAATCAGGCATAGAGGACATATTGATTGTCACAGGAAAGGGAAAAAGAGCCATTGAGGATCATTTCGATCATTCCCATGAACTCGAACAACGACTGTTCCAAACGGAGAAATATGAATTATTAAAGAAGGTGCAGCATAGCTCTAAGGTGGATATCCATTATATTCGTCAAAAAGAACCTAAAGGGCTTGGGCATGCAATCTGGTGTGCACGTAAATTTATTGGTTCGGAGCCTTTTGCGGTGCTTCTGGGAGATGATATCGTGCAAGCAGAGATACCTTGCATGAAACAATTAATAGATAAGTTTGAAGAAACAGGTTCCGCGGTGATTGGGATTAAGGAGGTTCCCCGAGAACAAACGCATTTATACGGAATCATTGATGGCCCACTACTAGACAACGGTTTGGTTCATATTCAGAGAATGGTAGAGAAGCCAATGCTTAATCCGCCATCCAATTATGCCATAATGGGGAGATATATTCTGACCCCTGAGATATTTTCCTATTTAGAGACCCAAGAAGCAGGAGCCGGTGGGGAAATTCAATTGACAGATGCCATGGAGAAAATGGCGGCTAACCAATTGGTGTATGGATATGAATTTAGCGGGAATCGTTATGATGTAGGAGAAAAACTCGGCTATATTCTTACGACAATTAAATTAGCCATGCAGGATAAAGAACTAAGAGAGAAAGTAATCGAAGAAATAGAACTGTTCATGCCGAAAGTGAAAACAACCATATAGCAAGTTTAAAGGGGTGTATGTATTGGATTCTCCAAAGGCAGGAACTACCCATGAAGCTTACGTTGGAACAATAGAGTTATACGATAAAAAATATTATCTAATTTTAAAGAGGTATATGGATATCTTACTTTCGATTATTGGTCTTCTTTTGTTAGTCCCTTTGTTTGTTATTGTGGCGGTACTGATTAAGTTGGATGACCCGGAATCACCGGTATTTTTTAAGCAAATGCGTGTAGGAAAAGATGGGAAAATGTTTAATATGTATAAATTCCGTTCTATGGTCAGTAATGCTGAAGGTTTACTGGAATTCTTGATCGATCAAAATGAAACAAGCGGTGCGTTATTTAAGATGAAAGATGACCCGAGAATTACGAAGATTGGTCGTTTCATTCGCAAGACGAGCATCGATGAATTGCCCCAATTATGGAATGTCTTAAAGGGTGAAATGAGCTTGGTCGGACCAAGACCTCCATTACCTAGAGAGGTTGAATCCTATACAGATTATCATAAACAGCGACTTTCTGTGGTACCGGGATGCACGGGTCTATGGCAGGTTTCAGTAAGGAGCAGCGTCGGCTTTGAAGAAATGGTGGAGCTCGATTTGCACTATATCCAAAACAGGCATTTCTTTTATGACATTAAGCTCATTTGCAAGACGATTATCATTATCTTCTATCCAAATAATGCTTATTAGGTAGAAAGATGATGGAAGGAAAGATGTGATAGACATGCAAAATACATGTTTTATTGAACGGATGAATCAGGAAGTATGGTGAAAACAAGATGTTAAAAGAATCTGCATTGTTATCAATTAACCGCTTCGCCAAATCATTTGTGCAGATCATGGTGACCATTATCATTGCGAGGGTGCTCACTATAGTTGAGATGGGAATCTATCAGCAAATATTTTTGATTGCGGTCATATTAGGTGCATTACTCCCGTTTGAGATGCAGACAACCTTCAGTTATTACTATAACAAAACGGACAATGAACGTGAGCGGTCATATACAATAGCAAATACCTTTTGGGTTTTATTCACACTAGGTATAACCATGCTGGTAGTCTTGCTTATCGTATTCAATGTCCCGTTCCTGATGAAGGATAACTCACTGCACCAATATGCCTTATGGATTGGGCTTTGGAGCATGGCGACTATCATTGGCAGCTATTTAGAAAATTTATTCGTGTCCATTAAGAAAGCTAAAATTTACAGCATCATCAATCTGTCCTATTACTTTGGCTATTTTGTAATCATTGGTTTGACTTTATATACAACCAAAGAATTGCTGCTAACCATTGAATTAATTGCCTTCTTTGAACTAATGCGCGTGACGATTTTACACCTATATTTCCATATAAGCCATGGTATGTCATGGAAGGTCAATACGCCGTTATTAAAGGAACAGCTTCGTTATACTGGGGCTGTTGGGGCGGTTACTGCCATAGATGTCATCACGCAATCGAGCGATAAGGTCATTATTTGGTTGTTCTATTCCGTTGAATTATTTGCCGTATACTCAATCGCATCAAAAGAGATTCCCTTCATGTCTATTATCACGGTTGCAGTCATCACGGCAATGCTGCCAAGGCTTGGAAAACTGTACAGCATTAGAAGCCAGAAGATTGAGGCATTGAGATTATGGTCGGAGTCAAGCCGGATGTTAGCACTTGTGATGTTTCCAATTTTTTGGATCTTGCTTTTCTATCATCAAGAATTCATTACCTTATTATACTCTTCTGTCTACTTAAGCGGATCATCGATTTTTCTTATTTATTTATTGAAGTTTCCGCTCCGCTTTACCGTCTTTTACACACCTTTATTAATATCTGGCAACCAGAAGCTTTTGCTAATTAACACCATCATCACGGTCATCAGTAATATTGTCCTTGGGTTAATCTTCATGGCTTTGTTCGGTTACCTAGGAGTGGCGGCAGCATCCGTACTATCATGCTTTATCGGCATATACCTCCAACAAAAAGATGTTTGCAAAGTGTTCGAGATTCCGCAAAGAGAATTACTTCCGTATAAGTCAATTCTTACGACCTTCTTATCATCAGGTTTGACGGCTGGCGCGGTCTATGCGGTTCTCTCTCTCCTCCCTGGCAATCAGCTGTTTCACTTCATAGCAGGTGGTATTGTCACCATGCTCATATGCGGGATTCTAGCTTTAGCCAGAAAGGAAATATCCTATTCTTTCTTATTAAATAAACCACTGGCATTGAGGATGAGGAGATAAAAATTGGATAAGGAGTGATGACATGAAAGGTGTAATTCTTGCGGGAGGAACAGGTTCCCGTCTGTACCCATTAACAAAGGTGACAAATAAGCATCTTCTGCCAATAGGAAAGTATCCGATGATTTATCATTCGGTCTACAAGCTAAAGGAGGCTGGGATTGAAGATATCCTGATTGTCACAGGAAGAGAGCATATGGGAGATGTCGTTGACCTCTTAGGGAGCGGATATGAGTTCGGTGTTAATTTCACCTATAAAGTTCAAGATCGTCCGGGCGGAATAGCAGAAGCTCTGGGACTTGCAAGAGATTTTACTGGATTGGAGAAAATGGTCGTTATTCTTGGAGACAATGTATTCACCGGTACGATTGAGCCTTATGTCAGTAGCTTCATTGAACAAACGATTGGAGCAAAGATCTTGATAAAGGAGGTAAATGATCCGAATCGGTTCGGTGTCCCTGCAATATACGATGGACGCATTATAGCGATTGAAGAAAAGCCTGAGGTCCCAAAATCCCAATTTGCTGTAACCGGCATCTATATGTACGATTCTTCCGTGTATAACCTCATTGATCAAATTGAACCCTCCGCCCGCGGTGAACTGGAAATAACGGATGTCAATAATCATTATTTAAAGAAAGGCTTGCTGACATATGATGTGCTAAGCGGCAATTGGACTGATGCTGGTACACATTCTTCTTATGCACATGCAAATAAGGTCGCCCAAAATATTGACTTCAGCAATCTATTCGAGAGAGAAGCGATATTGATGAAATGAATCATGGCTATTCCGGAGAAAACAGGGATAAGGAGAGTTGTGAATGCCAAAAAGGCAAATAGGCAATGTAGCTATGGACAATATGAATGTAGAAGAAGGATTGGCGGCACTTGAAAGAAATCTGAACAGCCACAAAAAAACGACTGTCTATTTCTTGAATGCTCATTGCTATAACATTGCGCAAAAGGATTTTGAATACCGGAATATTATTAATCAGGCAGACTTTTTGCTCAATGACGGTATTGGAATAATGCTTGGTGCAAGAATGTTTGGTGTCCAGCTCAAGGAAAATTTAAATGGAACAGATTTTATTCCAGAATTACTTAAATTAGCAAGCGAGAAGCGTTACACAGCTTATTTACTCGGGGCAGGGAACGGAGTTGCCGGCAAAGCAGCCGACAAATTGAGGGCAACCATCCCTGGCATACGGATTGTTGGATCAAGGAGTGGCTATTTTAGTAAAAAGGCTAACGAAGAGATTGTACGCGAAATAAATCAATTAGCCCCAGATATCTTGATTGTCGGCAGGGGAGTGCCGATTCAGGAAAAATGGATTTATGATAACAAGGAATCCCTAAAGGCCACGATTATCCTTGGTGTTGGGGCCTATATTGATTTTGCTTCAGGCAGAATACCACGAGCGCCTCTTTTTATGAGACGATTGAAAATGGAATGGGTATATCGGTTACTGCTTGAGCCTAGGCGAATGTGGAAGAGATACTTAATTGGCAACATCCTGTTCTTTTATTATTTGATGAAGAACAAAATTTGATGAATAGAAAAGCAGAGATTCAAGGTCCATAAGGGAGGTAATGCCGATGCAGCCTAAGGTCTGTACAATAATCGTGAATTATAATGGAGCGCAGGATACAATTGCCTGCCTGGACTCGTTAAGTAAGATCACCTATACCAATCATATAGCGATTGTGGTGGACAATGCTTCAAAGGAAACCGCCCAACTGAAAGAATATGTGGAAGATAAGGGTTTTTACTTCCTGGAATTGAAGGATAATCGAGGGTTTGCCGCAGGGAATAATGCTGGAATACGCTATGCGATTGAACGTTTTGAAAGGATTGATTACTTTCTGCTGCTTAATAATGACACAGAGGTTGATCCGTATTTTCTTGAACCATTAGTAGAGGAATGTGAGCGGGACGAAAAAGTAGGGGCATGTGGCTCTCATATCAACTACTACACTAAACGGAACGTAACATGGTTCGGAGGAGGAGATATCAAATGGCTGACAGGCAGAGTTTTACACAAAACTCCGTCACGAGAAGAGGGGAAGCCAAGTGATGAAAATTTCTTGACAGGCTGCGTGTTGCTGCTTCCTGTTTCCATACTGGATAAAGTGGGATTCTTGAATGAGGAGTATTTCCTTTATTATGAGGATGCGGCCTATAGCATAGAGATTCGTAAGGCGGGCTATCGTTTAAGATATGTCCCAAAATCCCTTGTTTATCATAAGATTTCGGCTACAACAGGTTATCAATCTCCCCTTTCAAACTATTACGGTACGAGAAATAATCTCTTATTCATGTCTATTTATGCTAAGAAGCCGGTTTTCTTTATTTTCTTGCTTTATTTTTTCATGAAAAACATCGTGAAATACTTCTGGTATATCGGAAAGGGAAAACAATTTAAGCGAGTGAGCTTTGCCATAAAAAGAGCTTTCTACGATTTTGCTACAACAGCAAGCGGGAAGCGTGAATACCCATTTATGTAACAATGTTAACCAGTAAAGGGGGAGCTTATTATCAAATTAAATGGTGTGATTCCCCATTTTATCAAAAGGGGAATCAGGGGATATGCATTTAAGAAGAGGAATAGGTCGGTATTTATTGGTCCCTATGTTGAAGTTGATCCAGCTACAACAAGGGTGGGGAAGAATTGTACTATAAACTTTTATACTAAAATATCCCATACAGACGTTGGCGATTACACGTATTTTTCAGCAAATTGCCAGGTTATGCATGCAATTATAGGGTCATTTTGTTCGATTGGCCCAGGCGTTAAAATTGGGCTGGGCAGCCACCCGATAAACTTTATAGCATTATCTCCCATTTTTTATTCCACCTCAAAGGTAGTAAATAATATGACTTGGGTTGACAGGGATTATCATGATGAATTCTCGAATGTAAGGATTGGAGATAATGTATGGGTTGGAGCAGATGCATATATTATGAACGATGTTGAGATTGGCGAAGGAGCCATTTGTGCAGCAGGGTCGGTCGTAACGAAGAATGTCCCTCCTTATGCGATTGTAGGAGGGGTACCGGCAAGAGTAATTAAATACCGGTTTGATGAAGAGACGATTGAGCAGCTGATTCGATTAAAAATCTTTAAACGAAGTGATGAATGGCTGAAGGAGAATCTTTCGGGAGCTGTTACGCCGGAGGACTTGTTAAGGAGTGAGATAGCATTAAAAGCATAATTGAAAATCTTATAAGAGTAATAGGGGGCAAGTCATCTAAGGCAAAAAGCCCTAGATAAGGAGGAGCGATGTTTGGAAAAAGATTGAAGGAGCTGAGGGAGATCAGGGGACTCTCTTTGTCTGAATTGGCTGCGCAATCAGGAGTGGCTAAATCCTATATAAGCAATATGGAAAGGGATAAGATGACAAACCCAAGTCTTGAAGTAATGACAAAGATTGCTTCTGTTCTTGATATCACTCCGCAACTTTTAATATCGCAAGACAAGGATGTCAATAAGGAGCAAAGCGTGCTGGAAAGGCTTGCTCTAGCTGAAGGGATCAATCAAGAACAGTTGAAAGAATATAAGGAGTTAATAGAATTTATTAAATGGCGTTCAAGTAAAAAGGAGTAAATCAATGGTTCCGATAATCTTACAAGTCCGCTTGACTTTTCGCTTGAGTAACATGAAATTTTGGCTGCCTCTCTTTATTGTTATTGTGCTCCTGTCTATACTTGTTTTCAAATTGAAGCCGGATGAAGAGCTGAAGGGCTTGCTTAGGACAAACGATCCTGCCGAAGAGGAAATGGCTAAGACCATTAATCTCCAAGATGAAATCAATCAGGCTAGTAACAATGGAGGGGGAATTGTGACTGTTCCTAAGGGTGTCTTTACTGTGGATGAAACAATAATTCTTAAGTCTAATGTACACCTTAAAGGAGCCGGTATGGGAGAAACAACTATCCGCCTTAATCTAAAGAAAAGTAAAGGAAATGAGGAAGACTCAACCATTTTAAAGACGGAACATAATGCTCAAAATATTCAAATCTCTGACATGACTTTTGATGGAGAAAAAAATAAGCGCAAAAAACAGATTAATGATTCCTATTCACATACAGTTGTTCTGCAATTCGTTGATGGCTTTGAAATCAGCCGGGTGGAAGTCATCCGGTCCCCAAGTGCATCAATCATGCTCTTTAATTCGAGGAATGGGGTAGTGAACAATTCAAAAATAAAAGATGGTGGGTCTAATGGGATTATTGGACTGCAGAAAACCGAAAATGTTGAAATTATCAACAATGAGATTGACCATACAGACCATCAGAATGGCATTTTTATCAGCTATCAAGAAGGTAAATCAAGCAATAATGTCACTATAGAGGGCAATAAGGTTAAGGATGCAGGGGATTTTGGCATTGAGGTTGGCCATCTTGTTGAGGCTGGTGAAGAGCAGCATGTCAATATTACGGTGAGGGATAATGTGGTGACCCGTTCGAGAAATGCCGGGATTGCTTTTCGAACAGTCAGTGATGGAGTGATTGAAGATAATATCATAAAGGGCTATGGGAAGACAGGCGGATATGGAGGAGACGCTATATTCGTGGAAGGATGGAAAAATCAATCTGTCAATGTAAAAGTATCGAATAATATCATTGAGCAAACCTATCAAACAGGAGATGCAAATGCGATTTATGTGACCGGAATGGTTGATACAATCATTGAAAACAATGAAGTTAAAGGTAGCCGCGGCAAAGGATTATTCGTTCAGGCATCTGTCATTGGAGAAGAAACAGGAGATTTTCCGGAAGGGATTCGACTCTTCAACCAGCTCGCTATCAGGGGCAATAAAATATATAAAGGCAAAATGGAGGGAATTCATCTCCAGGGGTACAAGGCAGAAGGGATATCAATAACGAATAATGACATTAATCATAATCTTGCAGCGGGATTAGTCATCGCTAATTTAAATGTAATGAGCCGAGGGTTAGTGGTGCGTGATAATATCATAAAAGATAACGGTTTGGCGGGGATTGATATGTACAGCCAGGAGGATTTTGTCTTTGAAGGGAACCGCCTGATCAATAACGGGCAGAAAGCGAAGGATATAAAGAACCGGTCCGCGATTGTTTTGTTCAATGTGGGCAATGGCTTGCTTAGAAAAAATACATATGAAGAAGGCCAAAAGGTTCCGACTCAAAAGTATTATTTGCAAATAGCTGAATTGACAGGACAGGTGACCCAGCAGGATGCAGAATTCATTGGACTGACACCGCAATTAGGCAATTCAACGGATGATTATCTCGAATAATATAACTTCTTTATGATTTTTTAGAGAGAAATCCGAAAGGTGGAGAGATGTGGATAGTCTACTATTAAATAACCAGAGCAGGCATTTTAGGCAAGCGATATTGGCGGCCATTTTAGCGTTAGCGGTCGGGGCTTTTGCTGCCCTGCCGCTAACCTATCTGCCTATTATTTTAATCATTATAGCGGTTATCTTTTTCTTTCCTTTAACCGTTGAACGGGTTTTTCTCTTTATTGCTTTATCCATTTTTATTGATCGCTCGTTTATTACCTTTCAAGGATCTTATATACGAATCTTTCAAATCCTGTTTTTGGCTCTTTTTCTAAAGTTTACGATTGAATTTTTGCTTTCTAAAAGAGAATTGTTTAAGACTCCGTTATTTATCTTAATCAATTTGTGGGTTTTCAGTTACTTTTTCAGTATTGGCCATTTAATAAGTGTTAGCGATTTTTGGGTATCGGTTGTAGGACAGCTTTTTTTAAATCTATTTTATTTTATCTCTGTCCAATGCATTTACAATAAAGGGCTAAATTTCTTTTATAAAGTTTTAAAGTATACGCTGATCTCGGGTATCTTTGTAACAGCGGTTGGTATTCTTCAGTGGATTGGCTTCTTCTTAGGTTTTGAAATTGGTCTGAGTCATTATGAGGAGATTGGGATTCCCCGTCCTTCATCGTTTGCTCATGAGCCGGATTGGTATGGATTATTTGCAGGATATACGGCAGTCTGGTTTGTCGTGATGTATTTAAGCAGGGAGAAGAGTTTGTTTTCACCTCTATTCATTATAATTGGAATGTTTATGAGTTTCATAGGGGTGTTCATCAGTATGGCAAGGGCGAGTATTCTATCATTAGCAATTTCTCTAATCTTCATTTTTATCATCACAAAGAATATAAGGGCAATCAAACTCTTTGTGTCCTCTGTTCTGATTCTCATCTTTACAGCCATTATGCTATTTATTGTGAATCAAGAAATATTCGTGAATGTTTATGAGCGCCTTAATCCCAGCACTAGTCTAGAAACAGACCAAGGAGCAGGTGATAGCCGATTAGCATCCATTCAGGTGATGTTGGATTATATACCCAAGCACCCCTTTGTTGGTAATGGAAGCGGCGGAATGGCGGAACTGTCTATGAGAGATGATATCAGGCAGGAATATATTTATGGAGGAGAGCTCAATGCGGGTAAAGGGAATGCTAATTTATTTTTGACAATTCTATTCGATACAGGAATTATCGGGCTTATCATTTTCCTCTTAATTCTCGGGAGGCTAATTTGGATGATTCTATTTGTTTATCATAAATCAAGTTTTATTCCTCTAGGTTTTTTGGCTGCGAGCTTATTTATATTGATCGATTTTAATTTCAATAATGGATTTCGTATGGGATTTGTTTGGTTTCATGCAGCATTAATCACTAGTTACTTTCTTTTGATGAAAAAAGGAAGGAAAGATTTTAAGTCCATACCGAGGGGAGAAGGGTCATGATGGTTAAACACAGGGTTGGGATTATTGGGAGCGGTTTTATTGGGAAAGGATTAGTGAAGGCATTGAATCTTTTTGATGATATGGATGTCGTTAAAGTGATGACAAGAACTGTGTTGGGTGGGCGTAGTGACTTTCCTTATCCTCATTTACTAACTAATTCCATCGAGGATTGTATTGAGCATTCAGATGTCATTGTCGAATGTACTGGTGATGTTTTATTCGGTACAGAAATGATTGCTAAGGTGATGGATGCAGGGATTCCAGTTGTGACGATGAATACGGAATTACAGGTAACAACAGGTTCCTATTTTGCTGGCAAGGGATTTATAACTGAAGCAGAGGGGGATCAACCAGGATGTATCGCCGCCTTGCGTGAAAATGTATTGCAAATGGGTTTCGAACCCTTAGTGTATGGAAATATTAAAGGATTTTTAAATCCAACTCCTTCCTTCGAGGATATGCTTTATTGGTCAAAGAGAAACAAAATCAGCTTAGAGATGGTCACTTCATTTACGGATGGGACAAAAGTGGAGTTTGAGCAAACTTTGATAGCCAATGCTTTTCAAACAAAACTATTGCCAAGTGGCATCACTGGGATTATTTCTGAAGATTTGAGAGATGGAGCGAATGCTCTAGCAATAGAAGCAGAAAGATTAGGTAGTCCTATAAGTGATTACGTGTTATCGAGCAAAGCTCCTGCAGGGGTATTCATTACAGCAAAGCATTTAGATACAGATGGTCAGAGAGATGCCCTTCATTACATGAAACTTGGAGAGGGCCCTTATTATACATTAATCATGCCATTTCATTTATGTCATTTGGAAGTGATGAAAACTATAAGGAGGGTTGTTGAAAAGAAAGAAATTTTATTAAACAATACCTGTACGCCATCGTATAGTATGGGAGCGGTTGCCAAGAAGAGAATAGCTGCAGGGACAACTATTAAGAGAGGGATTGGGAGCTTTGAGGTTAGAGGAAAGGCGCTTAGGATAGAAGATGTGCCTAATCATATCCCAATAGGACTCCTGGAGCAGGCAACGATTATTAAACCGATGGAAGAAGGAGAAATGCTTACATTTGCGGATGTGGATATTCCTGATAGTCTAGCCTATCGAGCTTGGATGAAAACGAGGGAACAAAGGCTTATACCGCATGGCCTTTAGAGGAGATGGAAGATGAGAATTCTACATGTAATCAGGCAATATAAACCTGTGATTGGTGGTATGGAGAATTTTGTGGAAAATCTAGCTGTTTATTTGAAGGAAAAAGGAATTGAATCAGAGGTTTTAACATTAAACATCGATTTCTCTACTGGTGAAAGATTTCCGGAATCATCAATTATTAATGGTATAAGGGTAAAGAGGATTCCTTTTTTTGGATCTAGGCGTTATCCAATTGCTTTATCTGCTATCAATTATCTGTCAAACTTTGATTTGATTCATATTCATGGGGTTGATTTCTTGTTCGATTATTTAGCTGGGTCAAAGCGCTTCCATAAGAAGCCAATGATTTTGTCAACTCATGGGGGATTTTTTCATACAAAGAGGTACTATTTGTATAAAAAGATCCATTTTCACACATTGACGCGGCTAAGTTTGAAGAATATGAATTGGATTGTGGCAGCTAGTGAGCCGGATTATGAACTATTTAAGGCTATTTCACCAGCAAGAATTGGATTAATCGAAAATGGAATAAATTTCAATCATTACCACACGATTATGAAGCATAATGGAGAGCCTAACCGGTTTATATTCGTGGGGAGATTTTCTCAAAATAAGCGGATCGATAAACTCCTGACATTGATTACTCGATTAAAATCAGACTTTCCAGATATCCATCTATCTATTGTTGGAAGGGACTATGATAACTTAAAGGGTGGATTTGATAATCAGATTGAGAAATGCAAGATTGGCAAGCATGTTACCATTTATGAGGCTTCATCAGATGAAAATCTCTTAAAGGAAATGTCTCGTGCCACATATTTCATTTCAGCCTCTGAATATGAAGGATTTGGTCTTTCTTCTCTAGAAGCAATGGCAGCTGGAAGGATAGCCTTCCTAAGCCAAATTCCATCATTTATAAAGATGGTGTCAGATGGAAACAATGGGTACTTAGTCAATTTTGAGGATATGGATTCAGTAGTAGAGAAGGTAAAGTCGGTCTTAAAAATTGGTATACAAGATCAAGTAAGACTTGCAGGTGCAGAGACGGCTAAGAAAAATTCATGGGATGAGATTGTCAATAAATTCATTCAAATATATGAGATGGTTCAAACCGAGCCCACAGTCTCTGTATCTGATGTGAAATGAAGAAAGAGCACAAGGATTAATCCTTGTGCCCTTTCTTTATTGAATGCTGTTTTCCAGGGAATCAAGCAGATCTTGCATCTGATGAAGCTGCGCTTGTTCAGCAATGGTAGAATTGGCAAAAGCTGAGGAAAGTTCATTCCGTGCTTTGGCAATCAATTCAGGGCTTCCATTGCTGCTAGAGGCTAGTTCAACGGCTTTCTTTGCACGGCCAAATAGTTCATTTCTCATGATTAAAGCCCCGCAAAGGTATTTTGATTTCTGGATTCTGCTTCTGCCATTGTTAATCGGTACGGGAATTTCTCGCTATGCTTAGCGACGGCATCTTTCCCTTGTTGGACAAAACGTTTGGATTTATTTCTTTTTCCCATGAGAAATACCTCCTGCACTCAATGTTTGACGGAGTGAAATCACTTCGTTCACTACTATCATGTCCAGGAAGAATTCCTGTTAGTCATGCACTTTTAATGTTAAATTTCTCTTCCAGGAAAATGGCGATTCCATCCTCCTCATTTGACAATGTAATGTGGTTGGCCACTGATTTTAGTTGTTCAATGCCATTGCCCATCGCTACGCCGGTTCCTGCATAATCAATCATTTCCAAATCATTATCCTCGTCTCCGAAAGCGATGATGCGCTGTTTAGGGATACCCAAATCTTTCGCCACCTTGTCGATGCCGACCGCTTTGCTTAAACCGTTCCTGACGATTTCAATGACATGCCAAGGATCCGCCCATCGTCTATGGTCAATGACTTCTGCATGGACATCAGATAAATGCTTCCGGATTTGTTTCACATCTTCTTCATCCGTATGGATGAGCATAGAGGTAGGGGAATCTTGAAGGAAGCGGCGCAGATCGCCTGTTGTGATATTTGGATTTCCCATCTTGAAGACATTGATTAATTTCTCGTCATGGTAGTGAACGTAAACATCATCCTTTACTTCAGCTATAATATTGAAGTAACGGTACTCATCCAGTGCCTCAACGATATCCTTCGCTACTTTTATATCAAGCGGAGAATGGTGCATTCCCCATGATTTCGAAAGCGGATGGTGGACAAATGCCCCATTAAAGTTCACGATAGGAGTAGTCATTCCAATTTCATGATAATATGGTTCACTGGAACGGAATGGTCTTCCTGTTGCGATCATGACTTCATGGCCGTTGTTTTTTAAGGTTTGAAGAACGCTCTTTGTCCGCGGGGAAATGGTTTTATCATCTTTTAAGAGTGTGCCATCAAGATCAAGCACAATTAAATGTTTTTCTGACATAATGCTCTCCTTTGAATCATTGGGATTTTATGGGTTAAATCATTACCTTCATTGGTAATTTCTTATATAATCATATCAAGTATAGCCGGATAATGGTATTTATTGATTTGGAAAATATACGTAAAGAGGTGGAGAGGCATAATGATACAAGTGGAGAAAGTAATCGTGGAGGAAATTCCAATGCTTGTAGTAGGCAAACAGGACTTGAAGAATATACCGCTGCCAGGGTTAATATTTTTGCATGGGTTCATGAGCGCAAAAGAGCATAATCTTCATTACGCTTATCTCCTTGCTGAGCGGGGGTTCAGAGTATTTCTTCCGGAGGCGATTATGCATGGAGAAAGAGGAGATGATTATTCTGAAAGAGTGATGTCCAAATCTTTTTGGAAAATTGTTTTAACCTCTATTAAAGAATTACCTAAAATTAAGCATTATATAACGGAGTACGGGTATGTCATCCATGATAGGGTCGCCCTTGGCGGTACTTCAATGGGGGCGATTACCACTTTGGGAGCCCTTACTCAATATAATTGGATTAAAGCAGCAGTTAGCATGATGGGGACTCCCGCATACAAGGATTTCGCGCAAGGCCAATTAAATGAATTTGCCAAGCAAGGAATAGATTTAGGCTATAGCGAGGCAGAGAAAGAGGCTATTTTTAATGATTTGGCGAAGTATGACTTATCGATTCAGCCCGAAAAATTAAATGGCAGGCCTCTATTTGTTTGGCATGGCGAATCAGACCCAGTCGTGCCGATTTCAGGCATACACTCTTTCGTCGAAAGCGGTGCTTCACTATTTAAGGATGAGCAAATTACATATATGCCGGATAAGTATGCTGGACATGCTGTTACGAGAAAAGGTTTACTTGAGGCTATTAACTGGATTGAAGAAAAGGTCATATAAGGGTTAATCAATAGCCAGAGAATTTGAAATTTGTTAGGATTAGGATAATAGCTGTTACGAAAGGAGTTAAAATAGATGGATCAGGATATGAGAGATAGCATTATGGGTGCTTTAGAGGATGTATTAGACCCGGAGCTTGGGATTGATATAGTGAACCTTGGGCTTGTATATGATGTTGATATGGATGATGAGGGAAATGCAACCGTCACAATGACGCTTACGGCAATGGGTTGCCCGCTTGCAGGCACGATTGTTGACCAGGTGAAATATGCATTGAAGGATCTTCCTGAAGTGAAGGATGTTGAAGTTAACATTGTGTGGACGCCTGCTTGGACAAAGGATCGGATGTCCCGTTACGCAAAAATTGCTCTTGGCATTCAGTAAGACACATCTGTTTGCCCTGATAAATGATTTCTTTTCCTTTGGAGATAATAGTGTTTAAAGAGTTTGCTCTTTAATTATCTCAATAGGAGTGAAATCATGAATAACTATCAGGTGGCCCAGCTTGATGATAAACAAGTGCAGAAATTAAATGAATACCAAAAGAAATTTAGTGAGGAACTGGGAAGGGATATTATCCTGATTGCTCACAATGATGACGACATCGAAAAATAAGTTATTATGAGAGCCGGCGGTTAACCTCCGGCTCTTTTTATATGGGGCTATTATGTATGAGCTGAAATTTTCAGAACAAGAAAGCTGATATGGTTAAAAAATATTTGTAAACATCCTAATTAACTCTGTCTAAAGACGAAAGAGCCTTAATAAGGAAGGATTACAATTTGAAAAAGAGGGTATTATTCATAAATTGGGGGAACAAAAAATAACTTAATCGGAAATATTTGTACATATGGTGTTATAGGAGTAGGGTGAAAGTAAGATAAGAGTTCACAGGCGGGAGGAGACCATGAAGAAAGAGAATATTAAAGACATGCTGGACAGACCTCTCAGGGACTTAAGGATTTCAGTCATTGACCGCTGTAATTTAAGATGTCAATATTGTATGCCAGCTGATAAGGAGTATACATTCCTGCCAAAGGATGAGTTATTATCATTTGAAGAGATTACAAGAACGGCTGCTGTCTTTGCGGAATTGGGTGTGAAGAAGATCCGGTTGACAGGCGGAGAGCCGCTTCTTAGAAGAGATTTGCCAACTCTGGTGCATATGCTTTCTCAAATCAATGGAATTAACGATATTGCTTTGACTACCAATGGAATCTTGCTGCCAAAGCAGGCGAAGGCCCTCAAGGAAGCGGGGGTTAAGCGAGTCAACATTAGTCTTGATAGCATTAATGATTCTTTATTTAAGCTGATTAATGGAAGAGGCATTGGCACGAAGCCAGTGATTGATGGAATTCGTGCCGCAAAGGAAGCGGGATTTGAGACGAAGGTAAATATGGTCGTCAAAAAGGGAATGAACGATGATCAGATTATCCCGATGGCTGAATTTTGCTTGGAAGAAAAGGTGCAGCTCCGCTACATTGAATTTATGGATGTCGGCACGACAAATGATTGGAAAATGGATAAGGTCATCACGAAGAAGGATATCTTTAAGCAGTTGAATGAGCGATTCGACCTTGAACCGCTAAACCCGGATTATTTTGGTGAAGTAGCGAAGAAATATCGCTATAAGGGAACCGATATTATGGTCGGTTTTATTACGTCTGTTTCGGAATCTTTCTGCGGCAGCTGTACGCGGGCGAGATTATCGGCGAATGGTCATGTTTATACATGCTTATTCAGTGAATCAGGTCATGATATTAAGGAGCTTTTGCGCAGTACCAGCGAGGATGAACCATTGAGGGAAAGAATCGTATCCATTTGGAATCATCGCAGGGACCGTTATTCTGATGAACGGACAGAAGCGACAGCCAAACAGCGCAAGAAAATTGAAATGTCCTATATCGGCGGCTAAAAAAGCACCCTCTTTGCCGGGTGCTTGTCTTTATGTCAGGCTTTCCAGTTTTTTCGTTAATTGCTTGCGCCATGAAGCAGAGAGAGCTTCTTCATTCGCGACCCGGTTAATCTGCTCAAAGGTCGCCTCATGTGAGTACATAGCGGTATTTGCTTCGGCTATGGTAATGCCGCCTGTCCCTCTTTCTATAATGACGGCATTGTCGCCCGCCTTGAGTATGCCTTCTTTCAATACGCGTAAATAATAGCCGGAGTAGCCCGTTTGTCTAATCCAAATGGGTAATTGGAACAGGTTATGCCTTGCGGCTATCTTGTAGCATGGCTCACGAGGCTGGGATACTTGGAGGGTGCATTCACCGATAGAGATTATGTCACCGATCATGATGGTATCTTCCCTCAGACCGCTGATGGTTAGATTCTCACCAAATGAACCGTAGGGAAAAGCCTGTCCGATTTTTTCAGTGAAATAAACATAGTTCTCAGCTGCGTATGCACAAACGGCTTTATCAGGGCCGCCATGATGCTTTTTATCTGCTTGAATATCTCCTTCAAGGTTTGTGAGAGAGACATAGATGGAATGATGTACCTCCTCTTTGAAGATTGCAGATTGGACAATCTTGCCCCGGTAAGGCAAAGGTTTAGGTGTACCAATACGCACGCTTTCGATTTTGCCTTCTACCATAAACGATTCCCGCCTTTCATGTATACTCTTGGTTATAAGGATATCAGAAATTTCTAAATAGTGGTTATTAAAATAAGATGACGAGGTGGAAAGAGAGATGGAAATGAGGAAGCCGGTAGCAGTGGATAAGGCTGTTCAAAGAGTCATGAAACATGCCCTAAATGGAAGTGTCGAGTTTTTGCCAATACATAGATGTTTTAATGAAACGCTTGCTCGCGATATAGTCGCAACCCATGATGTTCCACATTTTGACCGTTCTCCCTATGACGGGTTTGCCATCCGCTCAAGGGATACAATTGGCGCCTCTAGGGATTTTCCTGTTGAATTTGAGGTGATTGAAGAGATTGGTGCAGGGAGTGTGGCGACAAGAAAGGTAGAAGCCAAACAAGCCGTTCGAATCATGACCGGTGCCCAAATGCCTGATGGAGCAGATGCGGTCATCATGCTTGAGCTTGTCCGAGAAATTGAGCGAGATGGAAAAGTGTTTATCCAGATAAGGCGCAGGGTGAAAGAAGACGAAAATGTATCATTTAAAGGCGAGGATGCGAAGCAAGGGGAACTGCTTGTCAATAAGGGAACCAAGCTGAATCCGGGCATTAAGGCGTTGTTAGCGACTTTTGGATACACGGAAGTACCTGTGGCTAAAAAGCCGGTTATTGGATTATTCGCAACTGGGACAGAGCTGCTGGAAGTGGATGAAGCACTTCAGCCCGGAAAGATTCGAAACAGCAACTCCTATATGCTTGCCGACCAGATTAAAAGGGCAGGCGGGGAGCCTAGATTTTTAGGCATCTTGCCGGATCACCTGGAGGGGAGCTACTCAGCAATTTCCGAGGCCTTGAAGGAGGTCGACTTACTGATTACGACAGGTGGGGTTTCTGTAGGAGACTATGATTATATGCCGGATATTTATGCTCGCCTTGGGGCTGAAGTATTATTCAATAAGGTTGCCATGAGACCTGGAAGCGTGACGACCGTTGCAGCGATGAACGGCAAAATTCTCTTTGGGCTATCAGGAAACCCGTCAGCGAGCTATGTCGGGTTTGAGTTGTTTGTTCGCCCGATTATTCGTAAAATGCTTCTATCCCCTAGGCCGCATTTAAAGAAAGTGAGGGGAGTGCTTGGGGAGAATTTCACGAAAGCCAATCCATTTACCCGCTTTGTTAGAAGCCGCGCTTATTTGGAGGGAGGCCAGCTCATGGCCGTGCCTAGCGGAAAAGATAAATCCAATATTGTTATGAGTCTGGCATCTGCGAATTCATTTGCTATTCTTCCAGGCGGCTCACGAGGATACCAACAAGGGGATGAGGTAGATATCCTATTGCTTGAGGATGATGAAGGGAGCGCTTGGCCATGGTGACGCCGGTTTGGCAGGTCGTGGGATATCAAAACAGCGGGAAGACAGTCTTTATCCTTTCCATGGTATCTTACCTAAAGAGCATAGGGGTGCACACAGCGGTCTTAAAGCATCATGGTCATGGGGGAACACCGGACCCTGCTGTCATGAAGGATTCTGATAAATACTTCAAAGCCGGAGCGGACGCGGCTCTCGTTGAAGGAGAAGGGGTTATCCATCTGCAGGGGCGAATGGAAGAGAATTTTTTGAGCAAAAGCCTAGCGATATTAATGGCATTTGAAACGGATGTCATACTTCTAGAGGGATATAAGAAAGAACCATACCCCAAGATTGTAATGATTCGTAAAGAAGCGGATCTATCTTTACTGGAGGAGGTAACCAATTGTCAGGCTGTTATTTTATGGCCAGGGGTAGCCTTAAGGGATAGAATAATTCATTTAAACTTGCCAATTTTCTCATTAGGGGATAATCAGCGGATTTTTGAATGGATGGTCGATGAGTTAGGAATAAATCATTAAGATATAAGCGCAATCGCCGTTATGAATCTGTTAATGGCGAGTGCGCTTTTTTATGTCTATTCATCCTGATTTATAATTATAAGGATGAATAAATGCATAAAAGGATGTTTTACCTGTAGCCAGAAAGGATAAACGAATAGCATGTGCCTAGTGAATAGGATAGAAACAAAGGGTGTTGAAGAATTAGTATTGGTCTCATAATGTAGAAATTTTTATAAAAATACATTTGATTTTATAATTATACAAAACTATAATAAATAGATATTACTGAATTATATGAAAGTTACGAGGTGACCGTAAAATGAATGTCTCTGTTGTTGGTGCAACTGGCTATAGCGGAATGGAATTGATCAGGCTTTTGGCTAATCATCCTTCTCTTTCTATTTCAGGTGTCTATTCCTCTTCGACGGCTGGTTCTAGGCTTGACGCAGAGAATAGGCAATTACATGGATTATCAGAGCTAGTGTTAAAGAAATTCGATGCGGAGCAGATAGCTCATACGAGCGAGCTCGTGTTTTTAGCTCTGCCAAGTGGTATTGCCAAGAACTTAGTGCCGGAGCTTTACGAGAAAGATGTGAAGATTATCGACTTATCGGGTGATTTGAGATTAAAAGAACCTGGTGAATATGAGAAATGGTATAAAAAGCCGGCAGCTAAACCGGAATATGTGCAAGAAGCCGTCTACGGTTTGTCAGAATGGAACCGCAAAGAAATAGAAAAAGCCAAGCTGGTTGCTAATCCAGGCTGTTATCCGACCGCCACCCTTTTAGGTCTTGCACCGCTCATAGCCCAAGGGTTGATTGAAACAGATGATGTCATTATTGATGCGAAGTCCGGTATTTCAGGAGCAGGCAAAAAAACATCAGAGGCTGCTCATTATGCTCAGGCGAATGAAAACCTGTCAATTTATAAGGTTCATCAGCATCAGCATATCCCTGAAATCGAACAGCAATTGAGGCATTGGGATTCTTCTTTTAAGCCCGTCATGTTTACCACACATTTAGTTCCGATGACAAGAGGTATTATGGCTACCATCCATGCAAAGGTGAAAAAAGGTGTTACATCTCAGGAATTGGCAGACGCTTTTGAGCTGAAATATGGCGAGGAAGCATTTGTACGGCTAAGAGGAGAAAATGAATTTCCGTCAACAAAGGAAGTCTATGGCTCCAATTATTGTGATATAGGCTTCCGATTAGATGAGAGGACCAATAGGGTAACGGTTGTGTCGGTTATTGATAATCTCGTGAAGGGAGCCGCAGGCCAAGCGGTACATAATGCAAATATCATGATGGGGCTTGATGAGACAGCGGGTCTTCACTTTGCCCCTATGTTCCCATAAAAATAATTTCGGAAAGGAAGAGTTGGATGAACGTAGAGGTGAAGGAGTTTATAAAGGCAATTGATGGAGGAATATTGACACCCAAAGGCTTTGTCGCAGAAGGGATACACGCAGGTTTACGATACTCCCATAATGATTTAGGGATTATTTATTCTGAAGTGCCTGCCCAGGCAGCAGCTGTCTATACTTTGAACTCTTATCAGGCGGCACCAATCCATGTTACAAAGGAGAGCATAGCTAAGAATGGCACACTGCAGGCATTGGTCGTAAATAGTGCCTGTGCGAATGCCTGTACTGGAGAGCGAGGACAGAAGGATGCGGAAATGATGCGGGCAGCAGTCGCCGAAAAACTTAGCTTACCCCCTTATGAGGTGGCGGTCGCCTCTACTGGCGTGATTGGGCAATATCTTGAGATTGACAAAATTACAGCCGGTATTAAGGAAATTAAGCTGACCAAGGATAAGGCAGGAGAAGCGGGCTTTGAAAAGGCGATTCTAACCACTGACACCTGCACGAAGAAATGTGCATTTGAAGCACAGATCAATGGGGTTACCGTCTCTATGGGAGGTGCCGCAAAAGGTTCTGGCATGATTCATCCTAATATGGCGACTATGCTTGGATTTATAACAACTGATGCAAATGTTGAACAGAAATCGCTGGAGCGAGCATTGAGAAAAGTAACCGATGTATCCTTTAATCAAATCACCGTTGACGGAGACACATCCACCAATGATATGGTTCTCGTCATGGCCAATGGAATGGCTGGAAATGAACCATTGACTGAAAAGCACCCTGACTGGTATGTGTTTATGAGCTTGCTGAAAGAAACATGTGAGTGTCTGGCGAAGAAAATTGCCAGGGATGGTGAAGGAGCGACTAAACTAGTGGAGGTCCATGTCACCGGAGCAGAAACGGATCAAGAAGCAAAGGCAATCGCCAAGACGGTCATCGCCTCCAATCTTGTTAAGACAGCCGTTTACGGAGCAGATGCCAACTGGGGAAGAATTGTCGGAGCAATGGGCAGCAGTAATATCCCATTTAATCAGGACAGAGTAAGTATTTCCTTTGGGCCGGTAGAGGTATTCCATCATGGCACACCAGTCATTTTTAATGAGGAACAAGCCCGTGAGTATTTGCTTGGAGAAGAGGTTCGAATCTATATCCAATTGGCTGATGGACTTGGAGCGGGAAAAGCTTGGGGCTGCGATCTGACCTATGATTATGTCAAAATCAATGCCAGCTATCGAACATAAGGAGAGGCGACGATGAAAACGATTGTAATCAAATGTGGAGGAAGCATTATTAGCCGTCTATCAGAAAAGTTCTTTGTCAGTTTGGGTGAATTGAGAGATGAAGGTTATTCCTTTGTGTTCGTGCATGGGGGAGGACCGGATATAAATGAGATGCTGGCTAAATTTGATGTTCCTGTCCAATTTGAGAACGGGCTTCGAAAGACGACAAAAGAAACGCTGGAGATTGCGGAACTGGTTCTTGCCGGGAAAACGAACCGTCATCTTGTCCATATGCTTCAGTCACATGGATTCAAAGCGGTTGGCTTGAACGGCTCAGACGGTGAGATTCTTAAAGCTGAGCATATTGATCAAGATGCTCTAGGGGAAGTTGGAAGGATTAACAAGGTTAACACTGACCTTCTTGAAGTTCTCTTGTCTAAGGAAATCTATCCTGTATTAACGCCAATCTCCATCAGCCAGTCGGGCGATAAGCTGAATGTAAATGCAGATACAGCTGCAGGTGCTGTTGCTGCTGCCCTCCATGCAGAACTTTGTATATTCATCACTGATGTAGATGGAGTCAGAAACGGGTCTTGCATAATCGAGCATTTAACCGAGCCAGAAATTCGGCAGTTGATAGACGAAGGTACCATTTATGGAGGGATGATACCGAAAGTGAATGCCGCCATACAAGCAAAGCAAGAAGGGGCTTCAAGGATATTAATAACGAGCGGGGTGTCCCAATTCTTTTCCAATAGTCAATGGAAGGGTACATTTTTGGGGGCCTAGAGAAAGGATGGATAGGATTGTCATCATTACTTCCGGTTTATAAAAAGTGGGGAATCACACCAGTTAAAGCCGAGGGAGCCTGGCTGACAGCAGCAGATGGAAAGGAATATTTGGACTTCACCTCTGGAATTGGGGTTATCAATCTTGGGCATGGCGATGCGGAAGTCATGGAGGCAGTCCAAGCACAGCTTGGTCAATTTTGGCATACCTCCAATTTGTTTCAGATTCCCATTCAAGAAGAGGTCGCCTCTCAATTGGCTCGATTAAGTGGGCTTGATAAGGTGTTTTTTTGTAATAGCGGAACAGAAGCGAATGAGGCGGCACTTAAATTTGCCAGAAGAGCAACTGGAAAAACAAATATCATTACGTGCAGTCAATCTTTTCATGGGAGAACATTTGGTGCGATGGCTGCTACTGGCCAAAGCTCGATTCATACGGGATTCGGTCCTGTTCTTGAGGGGTTCAGCTATCTCCCCTTTAATGATTTAGAGGCTTTTGAGAAAGCAATCGATAACTCGACGGCTGCTGTATTGGTTGAGGTCATTCAGGGTGAGGGCGGTGTCATTCCTGGAACTGAATCTTTTCTGACAGGGCTGACAAAGCTTTGCCAAGAGCATGATGCTCTTCTGATTATCGATGAAGTGCAAACGGGCAATGGGCGTACCGGCTATCCATTCGCTTATTTAAAATATGAAGGAGTGAAGCCTGATATTGTCACGACAGCCAAAGGGCTTGGAAATGGATTGCCGATTGGTGCTGTTATGGCTAAGGCTGGGCTGGAACAAGCATGCTCAGCAGGGGTTCATGGCTCAACCTTTGGCGGAAACCCGATTTCTTTGGCGGCAAGCAGGGCTGTTCTAGCAAAAATCAGTGATGAAGCGTTTCTTGCAGAGGTTAGAGAGAAATCTGCATGGTTTATGGGAGAGTTAAAGAAGATTGCCGAACGTACACCGGCAATTAAAGATGTTCGGGGAGATGGTTTTATGATTGGGCTTGAAATACAAGCTGAAGCTGCTCCTTATATCATGCGTCTGCAAGATAAACAGTTATTGGCTTTAACGGCCGGACCTAGTGTGGTGCGTATACTTCCACCGTTAACGGTCACAAAAGAAGAATTATCAATCGCTTTAGAGAAAATAGAGGAAGGGTTCCGGATTGAATCGGTTCTATCATGAAAGCTAACCAGGGAGAGGGGTAATGGGAAATTGCGAATAATGTATGGGATTAACCCTATATTGAATCAAAAGGATTTCTTGGAGATGAGTCAACTGACGCCAGAGCAGTTAGCAGACTTGCTTGATTTAGCAGGAGAATTAAAGGCGCGTATGCAGGCAGGGTTTTCTGACCTTCCACTTAAAGGAAAAATACTTGGCATGATTTTTGAGAAAAACTCAACGAGAACGAGGGTATCCTTTGAGACTGGAATGCTCCAGCTTGGCGGCAGTGCCATTTTTTTGAGCGGTCATGACACACAGCTGGGACGAGGTGAGCCAATCAGTGATACAGCTCAAGTGCTGTCTGAGTATGTGGATGGGTTAATGATTAGGACACATGAACATTCAAGGGCTCAAGCCGTGGCAGAATATGCGTCCGTGCCGGTTATAAACGGATTGACAGATTTTGAGCACCCCTGCCAAGCTTTGGCGGATTTATTGACAATCAAGGAGATAAAGGGTGAGCTTTCCGGATTAAAACTCGCTTACATAGGAGACGGAAATAATGTGGCCAATTCCTTACTGGTCGCTGGCGCACTTGCCGGCATGCATGTTGTTTGTGCGACACCAGCCGGATATGAGCCCAATAAAGAAGCGATAGAAGCAGCCCAAAGTGCTTCTATCGGTACTGGTGCCAAGGTGGAAATTGTCCACGATCCATATGAAGCAGCAAAGAATGCAGATGTCCTATATTGTGATGTCTGGACGAGTATGGGACAGGAGCTGGAAAATGAAAAAAGGCTAACGGATTTTGCTGATTATCAGGTCAATGATAAGCTTACAGCCTGCGCGAAAGAAGATTATTTGTTTATGCATTGCTTGCCGGCCCATCGGGGCGAAGAAGTGGCAGCCTCTGTTATTGATTCAGCGCATTCAGTCGTCATTAAGCAGGCCGGCAATCGCCTGCACGCTCAAAAAGCTTTGCTTGTTGATCTGATGTCGACACCAAGGCAGGCATGAATTAGAGGAAAATGGGGATTCTAGAAGAGAAAAGGAGGGATTTTCTTGGGACAGAATCGTCATTTTAAGCATGGTCAGAAGGCACCGAACAATGGTGAATATATTGAAATCGGAGAAACAGGGAGCAATGTTGTTAATCCGAAGAAAATTCGATTAAAAGCCGGAGACCCTTTTCCGGAGAACTCAAATCACAACCGACATTGGTCATATGTTAGAAAACCGTGAAGGACGGGAATAATCCCTATAGCATGGTAAAGAGCAAAAAGGACAACCAAATGGCTGTCCTTTTGCTTATTTGCTGCAATAAATTAATGATGCTCTTGTACAGGTTCATTCGGTATGATCGCCGCAACGAGAAGAATCAAAATGGTGATGGCAACAGCGAGAATTGAAGCAGTGCTAAATACATATTCTCCGCCTTCAACCATTGCACTCGTCACGTACATGACCATATGTGTCAATGCAAATGTCCAGATAAATGTAAAAATATATTTCAACTTGTTCACCCCGTTCATCTACAATCATTCATTATTCTATCATAGATTAAAATAACTGGAAAGAATTTAAAGCATTTCGCTAAGTTAAATTTTCCAAATATATATATGGTCTATCATTCCCTGCGTGGGTAAAAATTATGTCTCGAACCGATTTAAGGACAATTAGAAGAATATGCCCGGACATCTTCCTGCGCTCAAACATACATTATCAAGGTAACAACTATTAAGGGGAAAGTGCTGATGAACCAAAAAACATTTCGATTTAACAATGAATGGACAACCATCTTCTACCCGGAACGGCCGAGTGGATTTTCAATTCTTCTAATAGGCGGAGATAATTATTATATAATGGAGAAATCCAATTACTGGATGGAGCATCCTGGTAAGAAGCAAATGGTGGATCATTTGCTTGGAAAGGGTTATACCCTAGTCAGTTCTAACCTTGGTACACATTGGGGAAATGAAGAAGCAGCAGAAAGGCTTGCTGAATTGTACGCGTATTTTATTCGTCAAGAAATCATAAACGAAAAAATTCATCTTTTAGCAGAGGGGACAGGTGCGTTGCTCCTTGAGAAAGTTTGTGCACTTCTTGAAGGTAAAATCCGTTCCATCGGAATGATTAATCCTGAGCTATCATTAGTGAAGCGCTACCAAAAGGAGAAGGAGAATAAATTCTTTCATAAGAAATTTATGAAAGAGATTAGTCTTGCATATAAGATTGAATCAGATGAAGTCTCCCAGTGGATTAAGAGCCAGGGTGACTGTCATCTGCCAAAAGAAATCCCCATCTTTTTAATCCAAGTAATGAATCATTATGAAAGAGATTTAACGGCCTATTATCAAGACCTCACTCATGAACTTGCACATCTTGAAATAAACTATGTAACCCCAGAAAAAAGATATAGCATACCTTATCTTATGAATTCCTTTTTCAGAAGGCATGAAAAACAATTATAAGAAGCATAACCCCTGTTTCCGATGCATAAGGTTAAAAAAACTGGCGGGGGGTTTTACTATGCCAAGGAACATCGTTGTAGCGCCATTTTCTTATGTATCATTTGAACTTTGCATGAAACTGATGGAAAACGGTCAGGAAGTGATTGGTGTTGAGCCCTCTTTGCCATATTTAGATAAGCGAGAAAGGGAAGAGAAGGAGTTGTATTTGGGGAGAAATGCGAATTGGGTTTTATGCCAGTTGGAAGAATTTTTACTAAGGTCAGAAGAAGAGTCTGTTATTTATGTTTGTCACGTAAACCCTGGGTGGTCTGCCATTCAAGATTTCCTAGAAGAGCTTAAGGAGAATTCCTGCAAGATTGTTTACATTACCCATGCAACTCAGCGGCCTTTCATGAATGTAACAGAATGGTCTAAGTCCAATGTCTGGGTTCACTTGCCGTCAATGTATGGATCATGGCAGCCAGAGAACAGTTTTTTTGAGCATAGTCTGATTGATCGATCATTTCCTTTTGAAGAATATGAAAGGGAGGATCGGCGAGACGTTCTCTATATTGATGATGCTATCAATGCCATTATAGAGGTTGCTGAGCTGGAGGGCGGTGCTTATCAGCTCCGGTCTGGAGTGGAAAATCATTGGGATGAGGTACTAAAGGAAATTGGTTACAGCATCCTCTACGATAGTATCGGTGTTGCACAAGACAGGGAGTATATTGTGGGTGAACAAGTCCACTACGCAGATGCTCGCATAAAGCCTGAACAAGGGGTGGAGATGCTTCGAAGACATAGAGAAACCATAGAGAAAAGGATAAGGAGTGTCTTTTATCGAAAATAAGATCGCCAAGGAAACTCCTTTTAAATATATCTTCTTAAGAAATAACTTTAAAAAATACCCCTTTCTATATGAAAGGGGATTTACTTTTATGAGGAGGCTGTAGTATGGCGAAACGAAAGATTGATTATTTATCCCTGGCTATGAAATATTATCCGGAGATTAAGAAGAGGATGACTGAGAGTAATCTGGATATCCATAAGAGAGATCTACTGCCATTTATGGACTTATTCAAAGATATAATGAATGAGGCGTATGATAAAGGCTATAAAGATGGAAAGAACTCGCAAAAATAACGGCTATTTTGATATTAATTTTGAAATGAATGATGGTATTTTACGAAGGTACGGTGAAAGCTCTGATACGCTGTTGATTAGTGTATCTGAGTGCTCCATCAATTTTGTAATATCTATTTGGCTGCCCGATGACTGAGATGGCGGAGGTGACGCTGTCTCTTTTTTGTTATGGCGAGGACCAAACATAAGTCTATCTAATCCTCCTCCGTCTGATTGCTCGTTCCTCTGCTCCTTCTTAGGGAATAACTCCATTAATAAACCCTCCAATGCGCTTAGTTGTCTACATTAGGATATGAATAATCTGTCCAATTGGATAAGACATTTACCTTTATCCCAAAAATTTCTTGCAAAGCTGGGTGGCTTCTTTTAAAATTAGTACCAAGTCTTAATATCAATTAATAAACATGAATATTTAGGAGAGGTGCTATGATGAATGCTGGCATATTAGGAGTAGGGAAATACCTGCCGGAAAAAGTGGTCACCAATTTTGATTTAGAGAAAACCATAGACACTTCAGATGAATGGATTCGGACACGTACCGGAATTGAGGAGAGAAGAATTGCTGATGACTCCATTGATACTTCCGACATGGCTTATGAGGCGGCTGTTCAGGCTTTGCAAGATGCAGCAATCACGGCTGAAGAAATAGATTTAATTTTAGTCGCAACCGTAACGCCAGACAAGGCTTTTCCATCCGTAGCTTGCATTATCCAAGATAAATTAGGCGCAAGGAAGGCTGCTGCGATGGACATCAGTGCAGCTTGTGCCGGGTTTACATATGGCATCGTCACGGCATCCCAATATATAAAATCAGGCGATTATCGCCATATTCTAGTGGTCGGGGTAGAAAAGCTATCTAAGATTACCGACTGGAATGATCGAAATACTGCTGTGCTGTTTGGGGATGGAGCAGGTGCAGTAGTGATGGGAGAGGTTGGAGAGAATAAAGGGATTCTTTCCTTTGAGCTAGGATCGGATGGGGCAGGCGGAAAGCACTTGGAGAAAGCCGATCAATTCATTACGATGAACGGCCGGGAAGTTTATAAGTTTGCGGTCAGACAGATGGGTGAATCCTCCCTCAATGTGCTGCAGAAAGCTGGATTAACGAAGGATGATGTTAGTTTTCTCATTCCGCATCAAGCCAATATCCGTATCATGGAGGCTTCAAGGCAGCGCCTAGAGCTTCCTGTTGAGAAGATGTCTAAAGTTGTCCATAAATACGGGAATACATCATCAGCATCGATCCCGGTCGCTTTATGTGAAGAAGTAGAAGCCGGCAAAATCAATGATGGTGACTTAATCATACTGGTCGGATTTGGGGCAGGACTTACATGGGGTGCTGCTGCAATAAGATGGGGGAAATAATCACTGAATCAGAAAAAGAAGAAGGAGCGATCATTCATGGAGCTGAAGCGAGTTGTTGTGACAGGCATGGGAGCCATTTCACCATTAGGTAACTCTGTAGAAGAGAACTGGAAGAATGCTATTAATGGAGTATCAGGAATAGGACCCTTGACAAGAGTCAATCCAGACGAATTCCCCGCAAAGGTGGCAGGGGAAGTGAAAGGGTTTGAGATAACCGATTATGTGGACCGCAAGGAAGCAAGAAAGATGGATCGCTTTACTCATTATGCCATTGGGGCCGCAAAGATGGCTGTTAATGACTCAAAGCTTGAGATTACACCAGAGAATGCCGAACGTGTAGGTGTTTGGATTGGTTCCGGAATTGGCGGGATGGAAACCTTTGAACAGCAATACGATGTGTTTTTGAATAGAGGATATAGACGTGTCAGTCCATTCTTTGTGCCGATGCTTATTCCTGACATGGCGAGCGGACAAGTGTCAATTATGTTAGGGGCAAAGGGAATCAATTCTTGTACAGTTACTGCTTGTGCAACAGGAACGAACTCGATTGGCGATGCCTTTAAAGCCATTCAGCGCGGCGATGCAGACGTTATAGTAACCGGAGGAGCTGAGGCGCCGATTACAAGAATGGCTTTGGCAGGTTTTTGTGCAAATACGGCGCTTTCAACAAATCCTGATCCAAATTCAGCCAGCAGGCCGTTCGATAAGAATCGCGATGGCTTTGTTATTGGCGAGGGAGCAGGAGTAATCGTCCTTGAGGAGCTATCCCATGCACTAAATCGAAATGCTCCGATTTACGCTGAGATCGTTGGCTATGGTTCAACAGGAGATGCCCATCATATAACAGCCCCGGCTCCAGAAGGCGAAGGCGGTGCAAGAGCGATGAAGATGGCGCTTGATGATGCCAATCTTTCACCTGAATCGGTTGATTATATCAATGCACATGGAACAAGCACCGAATACAATGACTCATTGGAAACGATGGCCATTAAAACTGTGTTTGGTGAATATGCCCATAAACTGGCTATTAGTTCAACGAAATCGATGACAGGCCATTTGCTCGGTGCCGCCGGAGGAATTGAAGCCATATTCTCTGTACTATCGATTGCGAATGATATTATTCCTCCGACCATTCATTATCATGAGAAGGATCCGGCATGCGATTTAGATTATGTTCCTAATGAGGCTAGAGAGAAAACAGTAAGTTGTGCAATGAGCAACTCATTTGGCTTTGGCGGCCATAATGCAACGATAGTATTCAAGAAATACGAATAAGATATCTCTAATATAGGAGGCAAGCGATGCTCACCGGGGTAATGGATATTTATCACCGGTGCGGGTCTCTTGCCTTTTTTCATGTTTATATAGCCTTCACCATTCCCAAATCAGAAATGAGTTCATATAATGCAGAACCTAAATGAATTCGGGAAGTGAGTGCAAAATGGGCATAATCAGGACAGACCGGTGGCTTGATGAATCTTTTGGCGATACGAGAAAAGTAGAGGATTACATTTTGGATGCTGTCCATTCTAAGGAACAAGCACTGATTGAAACGTTAAAAAAGACGGGAATGTATCGGCCCAACAAGAGAACAAAGAGCATCTATGCGCAAATGAAGGAAAGGAATATCTGGGAGGAGGCTGAGGGTTACTATAATAAGTATCAAAAAGAATGGGATGGACCAGATATCCCCATCCTGATATTTCCCGTAATGATGGAAGGTCTCAGGCTTTTTAGACCGGCAGAGAAACGGAAATCAGGGCTGGCCTTTATAGACAAACTCTTCTTGTTTGTTTCGGCTGATATTACAGAAAAGGAATTAGAAGCTTTATTTGTGCATGAATATCATCACGCTACGAGACTGTCGATTCTTGCCGATAGGATGGAAAGTAATTTGGCTGGCTCGATTGTGATGGAGGGTCTCGCGGAATATGCAGTAAGCGAGTATTGCGGAATCGGATATTTAGCCCCATGGACCACACGGCATACGGCAGAGGAAGTCCGGTCGATTCTACAATCAAAATATATGATAAATATTGAACTGGAGAGAAATGACCCCTTACATGACCGTTTACTTTTTGGAGGCGGCGGGATCCCGAAAATGGCTGGATATGAGGCTGGATACAGGGTTGTGAAAGATTATGCGGAATATAAAGGGTTAAAGACAAAGGCATTATTCTCGCTCCCAGCCAAGGAAATCATTAGACAATGGAAGGAACTCGCGATTCAGACGGATTAATCTGCATTTCCCGTGGAATCAGGAATATTTTCCATGAATTCTGCCTATAATGATTGACAAATAGGATAGAAGCGAGGGATATTCTGGTATGTTGTATCTCCATGATGTATGGGTGAATTGGTTTGAAGGAGAAGAAAATAGCTACAATATTTGCAGTTTTCATGAATGGCGAAAAGAAGACACGGTTGAATTACTCGACCAAGTGCCTTTGTTAAAGCTCGAGCCTATATTGTTCCACTACATTGAAAATGATTTGTTGGAGCTGCCATCAAGCCTCTTAGAGGAAGTGTATAAGAAGGCTTATATTCGCAAAAATCATGAGCGGATTCCAATGGATTATTGCTTTGTTGCAACAGATGGGACAGGCATTATCGCCATCGATACGATTGGCTACAGCATTCCAATCCGCAAAAGCAGGCTCATTCCGCGCCAGGAACAATTAGCATATGAAATGATTCAGAATGTCGAACCGGAAAAGTATGATTATGCATCCATGATAGCTGATTATAAGAAAAAGGAATATCATATACTCTCTCCTTCACCAACCATTATGCTCGGACTTACGAGACGTGAGCGTCAATTAAAACAGCTTCTCTTTATGGCCCTTGACCAATTGAAAAATGCAGGCAATACTTCTGAAGTGCGTTATTGGTATACGGAATGGGCACCAGAGGAATATGCCAATGTTCTTGAAATGAGTTTTGATGAAATCTGGGGAAAATTGTTCGATGAAATGAAAAATGGCTGGTCAAGTAAACATACGATGCTGTGCGAACGCATGATTAAGGGACAGCCATTCTTTGAAAAGCTTTGGGAAATGGAAGTAGGAGACCGGCCATCCATGCTGTAGGATGGCTGTTTCTTATGAACCAAGCCTCCTTGATTAAGAGATGGGTAAAAAAGAGTGCAGACTGATAGGTTTACCTGTCAAATCTGCACTCTTTTTATATGGATTAACGTCTTTTTCTGCCTAATCCGACGGCGTTCTTCATTTTTCTTAATGTTTTGTTTGCTGCTTTATTTGCTTCTTCAGCGCCTCTATCTAGGATCTCATCAAGCTCATCAGAGTTCAATAGCTCATTATAGCGTTCTTGGATTGGACGGATGGCCTCAACGACAACATGTGCGACTTCAGCCTTGAAATCTCCATATCCTTTTCCTTCAAATCTTGCCTCAATGCTTGAAACCGGCTCACCGCTTAAAGCGGAGTGAATATCAAGCAGGTTGGAGATTCCTGGTTTGTTTTCGCGATCATACTTTACGATTCCTTCCGAATCCGTGACAGCACTCTTGATTTTCTTCTCGATTTGCTTCAAGTCATCCAATAGGCGGATAGTTGATTTTTGATTTGTATCTGATTTGCTCATTTTTTTGGTTGGCTCTTGCAGCGCCATGATTCTTGCTCCATTGGCTGGGAGCTGAATGTCTGGTATAGTGAAAATCTCTCCATACTTCTTATTGAAACGCTCAGCGATATCACGAGTTAATTCAACATGCTGCTTTTGATCATCGCCCACTGGAACGATATCGGTTTTGTAAAGCAGGATATCTGCAGCCATCAATGGCGGATAGGTAAGAAGCCCGGCTGGGATGGACGCTTGCTTTCTTGACTTGTCCTTGTATTGGGTCATTCTCTCAAGTTCACCGATATAGGAATTGCATTGCATAATCCATCCGGCTTCTGTGTGCGCAGGAACCTCAGATTGAATGAAGATGGTTGCCTTTTCAGGGTCGATTCCGACGGCTAAGTAGAGAGCAGCGAGGCTTTTAATGTTTTTTCTGAGCTCTAGACGATCCTGGGGGACCGTAATCGCATGTTCATCAACAATGCAGAAGTAGCAATGGTATTCATCCTGCAACTTTACGAATTGCCGCATCGCTCCAATATAATTTCCTAATGTAACAGTTCCGGTCGGCTGAATGCCGGAAAAAATCGTTTTCATCTTATAAAAACTCCTTTCAGTATTAAATCCAAACAAAAAAACCCATTCATCCACTAAAGAAGGGACGAATGG
Source organism: Pradoshia eiseniae (assembly GCF_002946355.1). Classification (NCBI taxonomy): domain Bacteria; kingdom Bacillati; phylum Bacillota; class Bacilli; order Caryophanales; family Bacillaceae; genus Pradoshia; species Pradoshia eiseniae. The sequence continues at coordinate 94,739 of NZ_PKOZ01000004.1, read as the reverse complement.
GATTCGCGGTACCACCCTAATTGCTTATGTTAATAACATAAACCGGCTCATATCATGCTTTCTTGAAAAGCATGATTGCCCAATAACGCGGGCAAATACGTCCATGCCATACTGTATGTTCCGGCAGGAGGCTCAGGTAAGTCCATTCAGGCAAGGGGGATGTTTGTTCGCAGCAACCACAAACTCTCTGAGATCCTTTCTATTGCCGTACTATTCTCCGTCATAGCCATTTTTATTTCGAATCTGTAAGTAATGATATTTTACTCAAATATCCGTCTCTTGGCAACTATCCAAAGAAAACTATTGAACAGATCAATGTAATCAGGAAAGAGAATACGCCTGAATAAATGAGCGGCCTGGTCCAGGAAAAGGTCAATACCTTAATGGTTGGACCTTTATCTTCAGTATCGCCTGCAAGCTCAGAAATATATTCTTCTTTTTTTGAACTACCCTTCATAACCTTTTTATAGCTGTACGCAAAAATACTGAAAAATCCGCTGCCCATGACAAACATCATTGCGCCGATGCTTAAATAAGTCAGTCCAATCATAAAGTATGCATTAATGAAGGATAGAAGCAGCTCCTGTTGGAATAAGGAATATCCAAATGCTATAAGAAGAGCCGCCGCATTCAGAATGAGATATTTTTTGCCGGATTTCATGCTAGTCCTCCAATTTTTATAGCGTTGTTAAAATAATAGTATATCTTTTTTCGAAATTAAAGTTTATTTTTTATATTTATGAGTTGCAAGATTTTAAATAAAATTTTAATATATTTATAAGTTTAAAAGATTATTTACAAGGTTTCTGTTTTGAATATTCTGAAAACAAGGAAATCTTTTCAGGTTGATTAACAGAAACTTAAGTAATAAAAGCTTTTTCAGGCAGTTTTGACTCTCTTCTGATACAGGAACTTAACGGAAATGTAAAAAAAGATTGCAAAATTGTCAGAAAGCATTTATTATTGGTTACGAAATCTTCTGAAAATTAGAAGAGTAAAAAAATAGGGAGGTCATAACTGTATGAAAGCAAAAAAAATGTCGTTATTTCTTGTAATGATTCTTGCTTTAAGTACGTTCCTGGCTGCATGTTCTGGCGATGACAGTTCATCAGGAAAAGGCGACGGCGGCAGTGCAAAGGATGTAGAACAAGTATTAAACGTGGTTGAAACGTCTGAAATTCCATCAATGGATACAGCTTTAGCAACTGACTCAGTATCCTTCAACGTTATGAATAACGTTATGGAAGGTCTTTACCGCTTAGGTGAAAACGATGAGGTTGTTGATGGTGTAGCTGATGGCGACCCAGAAGTAAGCGAAGATGGCTTAACGTACACTTTCAAATTAAGAGAAGATGCTAAATGGTCCAATGGAGACCCTGTCACAGCTAACGATTTCGTTTACGCTTGGCAAAAAGTAGCTAACCCTGATACAGCTGCTCAATATGCATACATGCTGTATGTAATTGAGAATGGTGAAGAAATTAACTCTGGCAAGAAGGAAGCTTCTGAACTAGGCGTTAAAGCTGTAGATGACTATACTCTAGAAGTTAAGTTGGCGAATGCAGTTCCTTACTTTAAATCCCTTCTTTCTTTTGGAACATTCATGCCTCAAAACCAAAAATACGTTGAAGAACAAGGCGATAAATATGGTTTAGAAGCTGATACAACAATCTATAATGGTCCATTCACATTATCTGAATGGAAACACGAAGAAAGCTTCAAGCTTTCCAAAAACGATCAATACTGGGATAAAGACACTGTGAAACTTGAAACAGTCAACTTCAAGATTGTAAAAGATACAAACACAGCGGTTAACCTTTATGAAACTGGTAAGATCGACCGTGTAGGTTTATCAGCTGAAAACGTTGATACTTATAAAGACTCCGAAGAATTCCTAACAGAACCTGATACATCTGTTTTCTACTTGGAATTTAACCAAGAAGATGAAGTCTTATCTAACGCAAAAATCCGTAAAGCCATTACTATGGCATTCGATAAAGAATCATTTGTTGATACTCTCTTAAATAATGGTTCATCAGCAGCTTATTACATCGTGCCGAAAGAATTCTACACAACTCAAGATGGAAAAGACTTCCGTGATGTAAACGGCGATATGCTGAAAACAAATAAAGAAGAAGCTGCTAAACTTTGGGCTGAAGGCCTAAAAGAGATTGGCAAAGATAGCATAGAACTAGAATTGCTAAACTATGATGGTGACTCTGCTAAGAAAATGGGTGAATACCTAAAAGAGCAAATGGAAACAACGCTTGAAGGGTTAACACTTTCTCTTAACCAACAACCATTCCAAAACAAACTCGATATTCAAGCTAAAGGTGATTTTGATATCTCCTACTCTGGCTGGGGCCCTGACTATCAAGACCCTATGACATTCTTGGATATGTTCACTACTGGAAATGGTAATAACCATACTGCATACAGCAGCAAAGATTACGATAAATTGATCAAGGATGCTAGCACTACACTTCTTGATGATTTAGAAGCTCGTGATAAAGCAATGGCAGATGCTGAAAAACTTCTTATTGAAGAAGATGCAGTAATTGCGCCACTTTACCAACGTGGAGCATCTTTCTTAATGAAAGATAAAGTTAAAGGTTTACTAAGCCACTCATTCGGTGGAGATTACAGCTACAAGTGGGTTTCAATCGAGGAATAATAGCTCGTGAGCCTAAATGGGAGAGTGCAAGCCTAAAAAAGGGCGTGTACTCTCCTTTTCCCTAGTTAGGGCGCTGTTTTCAGAATTAACTGTTAATTATTAAGGTTATTTGATGTTAAATGAGTTGTTGATAATAGTATCTATTTTCTGTGGAATGGGACGAACTATTCATTGATTACTTATGTGGCTGCTTTATAGTCCATATAAGTCCATTCCACAGAAAATACCTTATAAAAAGGACAACTACATATTTAACGATTGCTAGATAGAATAAAAAAGGGGGGCTAAATATGCTGCGATTTACATTACAAAGATTAACTTACATGATTATTACTCTTTTTGTTATCACAACTGCTACCTTTTTCTTAATGAAAATGCTTCCTGGTTCTCCTTTAAAGAATCAAGAAAAACTGACAGCAGAACAAAAAGAAATCATTTACGAAAAATATGGATTGAATGATCCTGTGCCAGTTCAATATGTCAATTATATGGGTGATTTACTTAAAGGTGATTTAGGCACATCTTTCAAATATGATAACCGCCCGGTTACTGAATTGATTGGGACTCGTATTGGAGCGTCTGCACATCTTGGCTTTCAAGCTTTAGTTTTCGGTACAATAGTAGGCTTGACGTTAGGTATACTTGCAGCTCTGCGGCATAATTCGTGGATAGATTTCATGGCTACGGTCATCGCTGTTTTAGGTGCTTCAATTCCATCATTCGTCTTTGCTGCTTTCTTACAGTACTTCCTTGCGGTTAAATGGGAGATATTACCTGTAGCCTTCTGGGAAGGCTTTGAGTATACGATATTGCCAACATTGGCATTGTCCGCTGCGGTAATTGCCTCGATTGCCCGTTTTATGCGCTCTGAAATGTTAGAGGTTATGGGATCTGATTATATTACTCTAGCAAAAGCAAAAGGTTTGTCTGGCGCTAGTGTTGTTATTAAGCATGGAATCCGTAATGCCTTAATTCCCATCATTACGATTCTCGGACCGATGGCGGTCAATATTATGACTGGAACATTGATTATCGAGCAAATATTCGCTATCCCAGGTCTTGGGGAGCAATTTGTTAGCTCTATTAATCAGAATGACTATACAACCATTATGGGGACAACCATTTTCTATAGTGCGTTATTTATTTTAGTCATATTTGTGGTAGATATCCTTTACGGTGTCGTTGATCCACGTATTCGCTTAGCAGGAGGGAAGAAATAATGGAAAAAAACACACAAACTACTAATCTCTCTCCTGATTTATTCCAAGTTGTCGGTCCGAAAAGCAGTGATGCGGAAAAGATTGAAAGAAAAAGTTTAACCTTCTGGCAGGATGCGAGACATAGATTGTTCAAGAATAAGGGTGCTGTAGCCGGTTTAATCATGATTATCATCTTTGTCCTTTTGGCTATTTTTGGTCCGATGGTATCCGGTTATACCTTCAAAGAACAAGATTTAGGCAAATCAAAATTGCCGCCAAGAGTACAAGGGCTAGAGAACATCTCGTGGCTTCCATTTGATGGAACCGACAAAAATGGTGTCAATCTATATGAAACGAAAGGCTATGAAGACACCTACCACTGGTTCGGGACTGATGATTTAGGTCGTGATCAATGGACAAGAATCTGGTATGGAGCGCGGATTTCTTTATATATTGCCTTGCTGGCTGCCGTTATTGAGTTCTTTATAGGAGTCGTCTATGGAGGAGTATCCGGTTTCTTTGGCGGAAGAATTGATGCATTTATGCAGAGGATTATCGAAGTGCTAGTTGGAATTCCGTACTTGATCGTTGTTATTCTGATGATTTTGATCTTTGATAAGCCAGGGGTGCTTTCCATCACTCTCGCCATGGTTGTGACAGGCTGGATAGGAATGGCTCGAATGGTCCGCGGGCAGTTCTTGAAGCTTCGCGATCAGGAATATGTGCTCGCGTCTAAAACATTAGGGGCCACAAACACAAGCCTTATCTTTAAACACTTATTGCCAAATACTTTAGGCCCAGTCATTGTTACATCTATGTTCACCATTCCAGGTGCAATTTTTACAGAGGCATTCCTGAGCTTTATTGGATTAGGGATTGCTGCTCCTGAAGCATCTTTAGGTTCCTTGGTGAATGAAGGATTCAGATACTTACGTTCATTCCCATATTTATTGATTATTCCTGCTCTTACAATCAGTGTTTTGATTTTGAGCTTTAACTTATTAGCAGATGGATTACGCGATGCGTTAGATCCAAAAATGAGAAAATAATAGGGGAGGAGAATAAAAATGGATAAATTGCTAGAAGTGAAAGATTTACATGTCTCCTTCAATACCTATGGTGGGGAAGTAAAAGCAGTCCGCGGTGTCAGCTTTGACCTTTTTAAAGGTGAAACATTGGCGATTGTCGGTGAATCTGGTTCCGGTAAATCAGTTACGACAAAAGCTTTAATGAGATTATTACCTCAACCAGCAGGCTTTATTAAAGAAGGTCATATCCTCTTTGGAGATCGTGATATTGCGAAACTAAGCGAGAAAGAAATGCAAAAGGTGCGTGGTAAGGAAATCTCAATGATTTTCCAAGATCCGATGACGTCCCTGAACCCGACAATGAAAGTCGGCAAACAAATCATGGAGGGACTCATTAAGCATCAAAATTTCAGTAAGTCGGCTGCCCGTGAGCGGGCAATCGAGCTTTTGAGACTTGTCGGAATTGCCCAGCCTGAGATTCGGATGAATCAATACCCTCACCAATTCTCCGGGGGTATGAGACAGCGTGTGGTTGTTGCGATTGCCCTATCTTGTAATCCGAAGATTCTCATTGCCGATGAGCCTACAACAGCGCTTGATGTAACAATCCAAGCGCAAATTCTTGAGCTGATGAAAGACCTGCAAAATAAAATTGACACATCCATCATTTTCATCACACATGACTTGGGAGTTGTAGCTAACGTGGCTGACCGGGTGGCGGTCATGTATGGCGGACAAATCGTTGAGACTGGTACTGTAGATGAAGTATTCTATGATCCACGCCATCCGTATACATGGGGGTTATTATCCTCTATGCCAAGCCTTGACAATGACGGGGATACGGAGTTAGTCGCGATACCGGGAACACCACCGGATTTAATTAATCCTCCTAAGGGGTGCCCATTCGCGCCTCGTAATGAATATGCAATGGAAATTGATTTCGTTAAAGAGCCGCCATATTATCAAGTCTCTGAGACGCATTTTGTGAAATCTTGGCTGCTTCATCCGGATGCGCCTAAGGTGACACCACCAGAAGCTGTTCAAGCACGCATACGCCATATGAACTCCAATTTTGACAAACCGGTAGAAGTAGGAGGGATTAACTAATATGGCTACAAAAGAAAAAATCATTGAGGTAAAAGGTCTTAAGCAATATTTCAATGTTGGTAAACCTAATATGGTCAAAGCCATTGACGGTGTTTCCTTTGATATCTTTAAAGGCGAAACGTTTGGACTTGTAGGAGAGTCTGGCTGCGGAAAATCCACTACCGGACGATCTATTATTCGCTTATATGAACTGACAGAAGGTGAAGTTCGTTTTAAGGGAAAAGAAGTCCATGGTCAGAAGAGCCGCAAGGATTTAAAAGCATTCAACCGCGGTATGCAGATGATCTTCCAGGATCCATATGCTTCCCTTAATCCGCGTATGACAGTTGCAGATATCATTGCTGAGGGTATTGATATCCATGGTTTAGCTAAAACGAAAGAAGAACGAATGAATCGAGTGTATGAGCTGTTGGAGACAGTTGGATTAAACCGTGATCATGCTAACCGCTATCCACATGAATTCTCCGGCGGACAAAGGCAGCGGATTGGTATCGCCAGAGCCTTGGCGGTCGATCCTGATTTCATTATCGCTGATGAGCCTATCTCTGCACTTGATGTATCCATTCAAGCTCAAGTCGTCAACCTGCTGAAGAAATTGCAAAAGGAAAAGGGATTGACATATCTATTCATCGCCCATGACTTATCCATGGTTAAATACATCAGTGATCGTATTGGTGTTATGTATTATGGGAAATTAGTCGAGGTAGCGGATAGTGAGGATTTATATAAGAATCCTATGCATCCATACACACAATCCTTATTATCTGCCATTCCATTACCTGACCCTGACAGCGAAAGAACCCGCCGCAGGAAAGGGTATGACCCAGCAGTTCATAACTATGGGGATAATGAAGAGGTAGAATTGCGTGAGATAGCTCCTGGACACCAAGTACTATGCTCTAAGAAGGAATTCGAGGAATATAAAAAGAAATATGTAAAATAAATTATGTACGACCATCCTGCTATTGGATGGTCTTTCTTAATGATAAGCCCATAATGAAATTGAGATGCTGGGGACCCTTAACGATCATAATTGAATCTCGGAAAGATATTTTTTATGTTTAATTTAGAAGGGATGCTAGCAATAGCAAGAATTACATGTTTTCTCATTATCTATTACCCTCTTTTTATCTGTAAAAAATATCCAAATAAAACACATATTTCAGCGTAAATTGGAGAATAGTGTATAATAGATGGTGGTAAATGGAAAAGAGAGGAGTGGATGGGAAGAATGAGAATGGTAAAACTTCTGGTTTTGCTGAACCTGATTGCCTTTTCAGCTTGGAGCATAGAGGCGAGTGCTGAAGGAAAACAGGTGAAATTACATAGTGAACAGAAAATAAGTATCGAGAATAAAGAATTGCCTGCTGACATGAATCGCTTTCCGGGGGGAAACTATTCCTTTACCTATCCTGATGCGGTTCGAGGGATTTATGTGACGGGGAATTCCGCCGGTGGGAGCAAATATCAAGAGCTCGTTCAACTAATTGAAAAGACCGAATTGAACGCCATGGTTATTGATATTAAGGACGACCTTGGCGACCTAACGTATCTGCCGGATGAGTCAAAGCCTTATGCGGGAGCAGGAAAGAATTTAATTAAAGACCCAGAAAAGCTGCTTAAAGACATGGAGAAGAGGGAGATTTATCCGATTGCCCGTGTAGTTGTTTTTAAGGATAGCTATTTAGCAAAGAAAAAGCCGGAATGGTCATTCAAGGACGGGAATGAGGTTTGGAAGAATGGGCGCGGAGAAGCCTTCGTAAATCCATTTGTGAAGGAAGTTTGGGATTATAACGTCGATATCGCCATAGAGGCCGCGAAGATGGGATTTGAAGAAATCCAATTTGATTATGTTCGTTTCCCTGAAGGCTTTGAAACAAGGGATGATGAGTTGAAATATTCGGTGGGCGACTATGGGGATAAATCGGTTGATAATGTACAGCATCGTGTTAATGCCGTAACAGATTTTGTGGCCTATGCTAAGGAGAAGCTAGAACCGTATGACGTGAAAGTCTCTGTTGATATTTTCGGCTATTCTGCGACCCTGCCTGAGGCGCCTGGCATTGGGCAGAATTTCTCGAAGATTTCTGAGAATGTGGATGTTATTTCATCTATGATTTATCCAAGCCATTGGACCTCTTATTTCGGAATCGCCAAGCCAGATCTCGAGCCTTACAAACTTATTAAAGAATATGCAAAGCTAGAAAATAAAAAGCTTGATGAACTGAAGACACCGCCTGTTTCAAGGCCGTGGATTCAGGATTTTACCGCCACGTGGCTAGGAAGCGGCAATTATAAGACATATGGCAAGCAAGAAGTAGAAGATCAGATCAGAGCGCTAAATGAAGAAGGAATCGATGAATTCCTTTTATGGAATGCTGGAAATCGATATACACCAGGGGTCGATTATACGCCTTAATCAAGAAAAGCAGCGAGTATCAGTAGGTATACCCGCTGCTTTTCTTATTGCTTTACTTTGCCGCCAACTGGTTTGAAGCCTTCCTGTGACAGCTCTGTTTGTCTGACGTAAGAGCTTCTCTTATGGCGAGGGGATAAAAGGTGACCGAGACCATTTGTAAGCGGTCCCATAAAGGCTGTTAAACCAATGACAAATAGGGCGAAAAGGGAGAAATCAATAGCATATTCTATCATTGCGGTTCCTCCTATGCATAACGTCAATGTAAATTTTTCTTTACAATTTCATTTTAGTTGGTTATTAAGCATATTTAAAGGGAAAATGTGTAAAGAACGTAAAAAAATGCTGTTGCTTTTTTCTTGAGTGCAACTAGATGCTAAAGGAGAGTAGACAAGACAGATGAATTGGTATGATAAATTAAAAGAATATTTTCCGCTGGAAGAAATGAAGTCTAAGGAACATTTTGAAGCATTATTGAATAATAAAGATAAGAATTATTTCCTTGATGAAGGAAATAATCATATCTTACTCTATGCTGAAAGAGAAGAATTTATCTTCATTGATTACTTATATGTGATAGGCAATGTGAGAGGAAATGGAATTGGGAAAAAACTGCTTGATGATTTGAAACTGAAAGGAAAGTCAATCTTCCTAGAAGTCGAACCAGCCAACGAAACAGAAGAAGACACGGAAAGACGACTAAAATTTTATAAACGCGAGGGCTTTGAGCATGCGAGCTCCGTTCATTATAAAAAGACTTCTCCCGTTACAGAGGAAGAAGTAGAGCTGGAAATTTTATATTGGTCTCCGGATCCTGCCTTCATGGACCATGAAGTTCTGAATGGCATGCAGGATGTATATAGGGAGCTTCATACGTATAAAGATATGGAACTGTACGGAAGATCATTTGAACCGACTGAGCAGGCCTTGAAAATACATGTTGATAAGACAAATATTTTAGAAGAAATTAAAAGCTGAGGATCTTTCCTCAGCTTTTTACCATATTTTAACCAGGTTTAGCTGTAATTTATAACGGGTATTTATATGAATAAGATTATTAGTAAATAGAAGAAACGGGTAAAGAGTAAAGATGTAGAAGTATTACAAACATTTCGCGCGTGTTATTTTTATGTAATATTGATAGATTAAGGCAGATTTTTCTAAAATAATCTACACAAGGTAAATTTTATCATGTATAATAAATTTAATGTTCCTATTTATAATAATTATAAATTAACGACATTTCAAATATTTTAAACCTATAACTTTACATAGTCGAATATAAAGCCATTGATGGATTTGCGAACTATAACGATAGGGAGAGTGACGGGGAATGGTTACACTATATACATCACCTAGCTGCACTTCATGCAGAAAGGCCAAAGCATGGTTAGAAGAACATGATATTCCATATAAAGAACGAAATATATTTTCAGAGACTTTGAGTCTAGAAGAAATCAAAGAAATCTTACGCATGACCGAGGATGGCACTGATGAAATTATTTCGACTCGTTCAAAAACATTTCAAAAATTGAATGTAAACCTAGATAATTTACCATTGCAAGAACTGTTCACTATCATTCAGCAAAATCCTGGCTTACTGAGAAGACCAATCATCATTGATGAAAAGAGACTGCAGGTAGGCTATAATGAAGATGAGATTAGACGCTTCCTTCCACGTAAGGTAAGGACCTTTCAACTTCGCGAAGCTCAACGCCTAGTGAATTAACAACAATATATTTATCCCCCTTGTATACCGCAAGGGGTTTTTCCTTTTTGATTTAAATGGGCGTTTTGTTTATTTTCATAAATATAGGTTATTTTGTTTCCCTCTGCCATATATTTATCATAAAATATAACTAGGATCACACTTGACGAAAGGTTCATCCATGATTAACATTTTTTAAAACAGGGAAAAGATATAACAACCTAGTTTGGGGGTAATCCCTTCAATTGACCTCAAACCAGAAGGGAGAGAGTGAATCATGGAAATCGAGCGTATTAATGAAAACACTGTGAAATTCTATATTTCATACGGAGACATAGAGAAGCGCGGTTTTGATCGTGAAGAAATCTGGTATAACAGAGACCGCAGTGAAGAACTATTCTGGGAAATGATGGATGAAGTGCATGAGGAAGAGGATTTTACAGTAGAAGGACCACTTTGGATTCAAATCCAAGCACTTGAAAAAGGATTAGAAGTGTTGGTTACGCGTGCTCAACTCTCCAAGGACGGCCAAAAGTTCGACTTACCGATTGATGATTCTGCCAACTCAGTTGATTTGAAGATTGAATCAATGCTGAATGAACATTTTCAATCGGAGCAATCAATGGATGAACAAGCTGTGGAAGACGAGGCGCTTCAATTTGTGCTTGTGTTCCAAGACTTTGAGGATATAGTGGCACTCAGCAAAACAAACGGAGTCAATGGAGTTATCACGAAGCTATACTCCTTTGAGAATAAATACTATCTTTATGTTGAATTCCCAGAAGGGGAATTTGAAGAAGATAAAATAGACAATATCCTATCCATCCTTCTAGAATATTCAGATGAATCAAGGGTAACGATTCATCGAATCGAGGAATATGGTTCTGTCATCATACCAGATGATGTTTTTAATACAGTTAATCAATATTTCGCGTAAATTTTATTAGCTAGTTCCTTATAAGGGGCTAGCTTTTTATTATTCTTTAAAAGCAAAAAGGGGTCAAAAATCCGAAAAATGGGTATAGAGGAAGGTCTTATAACATTTTGGGATTTGGGTGAAATGCATGAAATACACAGTAAATATCTTTTTGTTTTTATTTACAATCTTTATTTTGACCTATTTATATAGGGAAAATATTCAAAGTGACATTGTCCAGTATATTAGTATTGGCTTAACCTTATCGGTGGTTTTTATTGGTGTCATTATTTTTATGGAAAACCGTCACCCCACACAAACTGTCGCGTGGCTCGTAGTGCTGGGAGCATTCCCGGTAATCGGATTTATATTTTATTTATTGTTCGGCCGGAATTACAGGAAGGAAAGGATGTTCAAGAAGAAATTTTTTCTTGATAAAAAAGTATATTTAGGGAGCAAAATTCAGGAGGAGGGCAGGTACCATCGTTCGAGCGAGGATGATGAATACAGTAAGCTATTGGGGCTCGCTGAAAAACTGGGGAACACTAATATCTCGCACTCAACGGAAACAGAAGTCTTAACCAATGGCAAGGAAACCTTTAGTGCGATTAAGGAAGCCTTGCGCTCAGCAGAGAATCATATTCATATGGAATACTATATTGTGCGAGGCGACGAATTAGGGAATGAGATTAAAGATATTCTAATTGAGAAAGCAAAGCAGGGCGTAAAAATCAGATTCTTATATGATGATGTAGGATCTTGGAGGCTTCCGTCTAAATTCATCGGAGAAATGAGGGCGTGGGGCATTGAGGCTGTTTCATTTGGACCAGTCAAGATTCCCTTCCTTAATAATAAATTTAATTTCCGAAACCATCGAAAAATCATTGTGGTCGATGGATATGTCGGATTTGTCGGAGGCTTAAATATTGGGAATGAATATTTAGGGAAGGATGAATCCATCGGCTTTTGGAGGGATACTCATTTACGGTTAAAGGGAGAAGGAGTCAGAGACTTACAATTAATTTTTATTCAGGATTGGTATTATATGACCAATCATAGCTTCTTGACGGATGATTACTTAATGATGAAGGAGACACCAAATGAAGTTCATGGCGGAGTCCAAGTGCTTGCAGGGGGACCTGATAATGAATGGAGCGTCATAAAAAATATCTATTTTTCCATGATTACGTCGGCAAAGGAGTCGGTATGGATAGCCTCCCCATATTTCATTCCTGATGAAGATGTTTTCTCTGCGCTAAGGGTTGCTGCTTTAAGCGGGATTGATGTTCGTTTGCTTGTACCAAGCAATCCTGACAACCGAATAGTATTCCATGCTTCAAGGTCCTATTATCCGGAATTGCTCGAGGCTGGGGTGAAAATTTACGAATACAGAGAAGGATTTATGCATTCAAAAATCATGATTGTAGATGGGAAGCTTGCCTCCATTGGCACATCCAATATGGATATGCGCAGCTTTCATTTAAATTTTGAAGTGAATGTATTCTTATACCGTACCGGCAGTGTAAAGAAGTTAGCCCAGGATTATCTGCAAGATTTGCTTGTCTCAAATGAGCTTCATATCGAAACTTTTCAGAAACGGACCTTGTTTATGCGGTTATTTGAGTCCTTATCAAGATTGCTCTCACCTTTTCTTTAATGGAGAGGGAGAAGGAATATCGGCTCCATTCTAGAATTAAAGATAGGACCTTAAATCTAGAAAGGAGCTGTGTCGCATGTTAGTTGCAGCCAATCAAGAGGGCGAGCTTATCCATTCCACCCGTGTGGCTGATCGTAAAGGAGACGAGTTTAGCTGCCCGATTTGCCGAAAAAGGGTGCTATACAAGGCCGGAAGGAAACGGATCCCCCATTTTGCCCATCAAAGGGAAGAGAATTGTCCAGGTATGGAAGAAGCAGAATCCTTTATCCATTTGGAAGGGAAAAACCTATTGCATGAATGGGCCTCTCAATGGGCAGAAAGAGCAGTGTTAGAGAGATATTATGATTCCATCTGTCAAAGGGCAGATATTGAGGCAAATGCAGAGGGAAGGGTCTTCGCAATTGAATATCAATGCTCCCCTCTATCAGCCAAGCGCCTCACCGAAAGAACCTTAGGCTATAGGAAGATTGAAGTAGAGCCGATTTGGATATTCCATTCAAACTTTCTAAAGAAAAAAGGGAACCTCCTATGGTCCTTAACGTCTTCTCTCCAATCAGCTATCCGTATATCCCCTTCAGGTTTTCCTTACCTCTTATTCTTTGATTGTCATACCCCCAATACTTTAATCATGCTCACTAATCTTATTCCCATTACAAAAGAATTATTTTTTGGTCAAGCGGAGAGCGTTACTTTCACAGGCAAATCTTTGCCGCAAATTTTAGACCAGCAGGCTAGAACAATCTTATTTATCCCTGAATGGATGAGAAAACGGGAGAGTCTGATAAGAAATGAGTGGAGGTATCAAGGAATCACTAATCCGCTTCTTCGTAGCTTCTACTCTCTAGGCATCCAAAGTAATCTGCCGAGAATGATCGGTATCCCTCTTAGAAGCTCTGTTCTATTTGGTATTCCTTCTCATCACTGGCAAGGGTATGTCATCCTGGACTTATTAGATTGTCAGGTGAAGGAAGGGGAAATCAGAGCGGATGGAATCCGTAAACGTTTTATGGATAGACTACGTAAAAGGGAAATCCTCATCAGAGATTTGCCATCCGACTCTATTTCTTTGTTCACTCCTGTCGAAGAGTTTATGAGATTTCTTGAAAAAGCGGAATATTTAATTAAAAACGGTGAAAATAGCTATATAATAAAGGAAGGGTTTCCAATAAAAACGATACGGCAGGAAGAGCTTAATCATCTGCTTGTGGATTTTTTTAAAGAGGAAAACGATGCTTTATGGCGAAACTAGATAAGGGACGTAATTGATTGGAGGGAATGAAATGGCAACAGACGTAAACCAATTGCCAGAACGCAAAGATATCGCAGTAGAAGACACCTGGAGACTTGAAGACATCTTTGCAACAGATCAAGCTTGGGAGAATGAATTTAAGGATATCCAGGACTCACTTCCTAAAGGTGAACAATACAAAGGCAAATTAGGTGAGAGCGCGGATGTATTATGGGATGCTTTGCAATTTCAAGACGGAATAACAGAAAGGCTTGGACGCCTATATACGTATTCTCATATGAGATATGACCAAGATACAGGAAACACCTTCTATCAAGGCATGGATGACCGGGCTAAAAACCTGTATTCACAAGCTTCAAGCGTTTTTTCTTATATTGTGCCTGAGATTCTCTCCATTGATGAAGAAACAATTAATCGCTTTATGGACGAGAAAGAAGAACTAAAGCTATATGAGCATGTGCTAAAAGAAATTAATTTGCAAAGGCCGCATGTATTATCCGCAGAGCAAGAAGCTCTATTGGCACAAGCGTCAGAGGTATTAAGCGCTTCATCCAATACATTCGGCATGCTGAATAATGCCGACCTCCGTTTTCCTTCCATAAAGGACGAAAATGGGAAGGAAGTCGAGCTGACACATGGAAGATACACAAGATTCCTTGAGAGTGCTGACCGTCGTGTACGTAAAGAGGCATTTGAAGCTATGTATAAGACGTACGGTCAATATAAGAATACATTTGCCAGTACGCTTGCGGGTACGGTTAAAAAGGATAATTTCTATGCAAAGGTGCGCAATTATTCCAACGCTCGGGAGGCAGCTCTATCCGCTAATAATATTCCGGAAAGTGTCTATGAGAACTTAGTTGGTGCTATTCATGATAATCTTGACTTATTGCACCGATATGTTCGTCTTAGAAAGAAAATATTAGGTGTAGAGGAACTGCATATGTATGATTTGTATACACCGCTCGTTAAGGACGTCAAAATGGAGATTCCATATGAAGATGCGAAGAATTATGTTCTAAATGGTCTGGCTCCGTTGGGAGAAGATTATGTGTCCGTTTTGAAGGAAGGCTTTGAAAATCGCTGGGTCGATGTACACGAAAACCGCGGCAAGCGGAGCGGGGCTTATTCTTCAGGGGCTTATGGCACAAACCCATATATCTTGATGAACTGGCAGGATAATGTGAACAATCTATTTACGCTTGCGCATGAGTTTGGTCATTCTGTGCACAGCTATTACACAAGGAAAAATCAGCCGTACCAATATGGAGATTATTCTATTTTTGTCGCTGAGGTAGCATCAACAACGAATGAAGCCCTGCTGAATGATTATTTACTGAAGGAAATTGATGATGAGCAGAAGAGAATCTACTTATTGAATCATTATCTTGAAGGGTTTAGGGGAACAGTTTTCCGTCAAACGATGTTTGCCGAATTTGAGCACTTGATTCATAAGATGGCTCAGGATGGTGTCGCATTGACTGCGGAAAGCTTGACGCAAACCTATTATGATCTCAATAAAAAGTATTTTGGCGAGGATATCGTTATTGATGAGGAAATTGGCCTTGAGTGGTCGAGGATTCCCCACTTCTACTACAATTACTATGTTTATCAATATGCGACAGGCTTCAGTGCCGCCGCAGCCTTGAGCAGTCAAATCCTTGAAGAAGGGCAGCCGGCTGTAGAGCGCTATCTAGGCTTCCTTGAGGCAGGATCTAGTGACTTCCCAATTGAAGTGCTCAAAAAGGCTGGTGTAGATATGACATCTCCTGAGCCTATCAAGGCAGCATGCAAGGTATTTGAGGAAAAATTAACGGAGTTGGAGCAGCTCTTGGATATATAAGCAAAAAAAGCGGCAGGGAATTTTCCCCGCCGCTTTAATGTTTCAAAATCCTTTGAAGCGCTTTTTATAACGAAGTCCATAGATGAAAACAAGGAAAGACAGGAAGAGAATGGGGGAGGATACATATAACGGGATGACATGCATAATCCCGAGCAATTGCAGAAAGAACGATACGAAAATCAGGCAAAGCAGACTGGTGACAGTGACTTTTTTCATGCGGATGACATCCCTTTTTGGATATTATTAGTAGTACTTCTACTTTTATCGTATGACATGTATATAAAATTATGAAAAGAAATAATTTTTTTGTGAATATATGAACAAAACTCTTGTCAGCTAAAAAAGTTTTTGTTATATTAGTATTGTGAAGTTGATCACTAGCAAACATTTACCCCTTTGTTTGACCGTGAAAAATTTCTCCCATCCCCTTTGTTCGTATGAAGAAGAAGACTCTGTCCGATTACAGAGTCTTCTTCTTATTTATTCAGGTTTTTTATTATTATATACGAGTAAAAGGGCTATTTTTTTTTACATGTATCTCCAGAATGTTTCTGAACGCAATGGAATATGCTCGACAGCACGCTTTAGCATTAATTTCTTCATTTCATGCTCGACCTCATGAGATTCGATTTGATAAATATAGCTTATCTCAGATGTCGTAATGACCTGAAATTCCCTAGCGCACTCTTCCAAGCTTGGCAGAGGGTTTGCTTTAGGCTGGAATCCAAGAATCTCCTCTAAAATCTGCACATAAATCTCATATGGATAAGACCCGGCAACCTTGATGCCTTCTTCCTCCATCTTTTGATTGAAGAAGACAAGAGTAGGGAGCTCCTGGACATCCATTTCCTCCGTAATCCTTAAATCACATTCCAATGCTTTTATGGCCGCCTCTGATTGTAGATCACGAATAAATTCCTCATAGTCAATGTCTGCCTTCTCAGCACAAATTAGTAAGGTGTCGAGTGAATCTACGGATTCCTGGTTCATAAAGAGTGATTCTTGTATTTTCTTGAAATAACGGTAACCTGCCTTTTTTCCTTGAAGCTCAGCTGCTTTAATGGCGATAGATGGAACGTGACCGGCGAATTCCTCTTCAATCCATAGCTTTTCACAGGAGATGCCGGATTGTAGATTTCGTGATTGCTCAGTTGAGCGAGATTTGCGTTGTTGCTTGCTAAAGACATGCTTGAGTGCAAAATAATGGCCGTATTCCAGTTTTAACCGCTTGAGAATGCGGTCGAGCATAAAGCAGGAAGAACAGGTAGGATCGATGAATACATAGATTTCCAAAGGCTTTTCAAGAGGCTTGAAGAAATGGTGCACCGTTGACCAATCGTACCAGCTGGACGAGGAGGTCTTATGATTTGTCATAAGGATCACCACTTCCAAAGGATTCTTTTGTATTAATCATATGCTGGGCAGTCATGGTCAACCGCCCAAATATATACTCTCTTATTGGATCTTCAATTTTTACTGTGTCCATAGCTTCTTCCATACATTCCAGCCAGGCTTCTGCCCGTTTTGGGGTTATCTCAAACGACATATGCCTAGCACGTAACATTGGGTGTCCATGCTCGTCTGTGTAGATGGACGGTCCTCCAAGAAACTGGGTGAGAAACTGCTTCTGTTTTCGTGCTGTTTCACTCAGGTCTTCAGGAAAAATGGGAGCAAGAAGCGGATGGGATCCCACATTACCATAAAATTCATTCACTAATTCATGTAATTTTGCTTCTCCCAATGCCTCGTATGGTGTCAGATTTACATCAGCCATACATCATTCTCCTCTATTTATAATTGTTTTAAATATAACCATAATTTTAGCAAGGGGGACCTGAATTTTCCAATATCCTGCTTTTCATACGAAGGGAAATAACAAAAAAGATGAGCTTATTAGGCTCACCCTTCTTTAAGCATAATATTGATCAAGGACTTTGCTGACGTAGTTGTTTGTCTCCTCAAATGGCGGAATACCGCCGTATTTATCTACATTCCCCGGGCCTGCGTTATAAGCGGCAAGAGCGAGTGTGACATCTCCGTCATATTTAGTGAGCATATTTCGCAAATATTTCGTTCCGCCCATAATATTTTCATGAGGGTCGAACACATCATCTACACCGAGCCAGGAGGCTGTAGCTGGCATGAGCTGCATGAGGCCGGAAGCACCAGCCATGCTGACGGCGTTAGGGTCAAAGCCGCTTTCCTGCTTGATAACTGCTCTTATTAACTTTTCCGGTACATCATAGGCAGCAGCAGCTTCACGAATGCTATTATCAAATTTTGTGCCCTTTGGTGGTTCATTAGGTATGTTAAAAGGCAATTCGCCTGTTGATTCACCCATTTGGATTCCTGAACTAAACAAGGAAGCCATTGTCCCGAGTCCAAGTGCAGGTGTGCCGATACCGGATGTGCGGAGCGCAGAAGCAGAAAGGGCATCACCGAGCATGGCTTGGAACAGTGATGTCGAATCTGTCTGTGTGTTGCCTGCTTGGTCCCCAAGAGTCGATAGGGATTGCAAGGTTTGGATTTGCAGCGCGATAGGCAGGTGACTTACCTTCATGTGAATCACTCCTCTATTTTTTCACTCTTTGCATCTCGGTGAAAAAGCGTTTGACCTTATTATCGGTTTTACGCGGTGGAATGTTTGCCTTTTTGAGCAAATTATCAAAGATTCTTTTTCCATCCTCATAATGAGATGTTTCATATTCGAGCTCATAATCTGTGATGCTGAAATAGGTACTCTTGTCAAAGACGAGCAGACCGCCTTCATATGGAATCTCTGCTCTTGCTGTCGTCAATGTACCGAAGCAGGATAAATGATTAGCTTCAATTCCCAACAAACAAATTTTATTATGAATTTCGCTTTTTGGGAGAGGGCTGCCATTGAGGATAGCTTGTGCTTCCTCTGATCCGAGCTCAATATTGGTTTCCAACAGCCCTTGTCCTGTCGGGAGCGGCTGTTTTAGAGTCATTTCATACCGTCCGTCTTTTTCACGGATACGCAGGGCGCATGCCCGGTCCTTCAGCAAAAATTCCGGTGTATCGAAATAATGATTCTTTTGAGTAATGAATTGATCCCTGCTTATATGAAAGTTTGCGAGTAAGTGTTCGAATTCCGTTGCGGTTAATAAATTCTTAAATTCAATCTCAATTTGCTCTGTCATATTCCATTCCTCCAGATGTCATTAATACTCATTACTTATTATGACTTTTTGGGAAGTTTACATCAATCTTAGAAATGAGCTATCTTCTTGTGATAAAATAGAGAGGGTAAGCAGGAATGGTTATCACAGTTCGAAACATATTAAATACATAATGTTCATAAAGCACATAAATGTAAAAACAAAACAAATAAAAAATAGAACGGATATTGATAGTACCATATCTGGCCCGCTAAGGCAGATTTTATGAAAAGTAATTCAGGTGGTGGAATCCATGAGTAGAAATTGGGATGAATTTTTGGCCCCATATAAGCAGGCTGTTGATGAATTAAAAATTAAGCTTAGGGGTATACGGTCACAATGCGATTTGGAAAACGAGCACTCTCCAATTGAGTTTGTGACTGGACGGGTGAAGCCGGTAGCAAGTATTCTAGATAAAGCATTTCACAAAAAGGTGCCCGAAGATAAATTGGAGACAGAAATCCAAGATATTGCGGGATTGCGCATCATGTGCCAGTTCGTAGATGATATTAAGCAGGTTGTTCATCTTCTTCGCCAGCGCACCGATTTTACGATTCTTGAAGAACGGGATTATATCACCAATAAGAAGGCAAGCGGGTATCGCTCCTATCACGTGGTTATAGAATATCCGGTGCAAACGATTCATGGAGAAAAGAAAATCATGGCGGAGATTCAAATCCGTACACTTGCCATGAATTTCTGGGCGACGATTGAGCATTCGCTGAATTATAAATATAACGGACAATTCCCAGAAGTATTGAAAAAGCGCCTTGAAAGTCTTGCAGAAGCTGCTTTTCATATGGATGAGGAAATGACCCGGATTAAGCTTGAAATTCAGGAAGCCCAAGCTTATGTCGTGAAAAAGAGGGGGAAAAACACTTAACGGGTGGGGATGAATATGAAGTATGCGGTCACGTCAAAAGGTGATAATAAATCAAATGAATTAATGCAACAGATAAAAGATCAGCTTGATAGCCTAGGGGTTATCTATAATGAAGATCAGCCGGATATTGTCATTTCGGTAGGCGGAGATGGAACATTATTGTATGCTTTCCATCGATATAGTTCTCGCCTTGACCGTACTGCCTTTGTCGGTGTTCATACTGGGCATCTTGGCTTTTATGCGGACTGGATACCAGAAGAGATTGAAAAGCTTGCGACCGCGATTGCGAAGACACCATATCAGACGGTTGAATATCCGCTCCTCGAAGTCACGGTTCGCTATAGTCATGGAGGCAGGGAGTCAAAATATTTGGCTTTGAATGAATCGACTGTGAAGAGCGTTGGCAGCAGTCTTGTCATGGACGTGGAAATCAGGGGAGAATCCTTTGAGCGGTTTAGAGGAGATGGGCTTTGTGTATCCACACCTTCGGGAAGCACGGCTTATAATAAAGCGTTGGGCGGAGCTATCCTCCATCCCTCCATCCCGGCGATTCAATTGACTGAAATGGCATCAATCAATAATCGGGTGTTCCGTACAATTGGGTCGCCGCTCATTTTGCCGGGACATCATACATGCATGCTCAAGCCCGTGACAAGTGATGACTTCCAAATGACAATTGACCATTTAAGCCTTCTGCATAAGGACGTAAAATCCATTCAATTCCGTGTGGCGGATGAGCGCATTCGATTTGCACGCTTTAGGCCATTCCCGTTTTGGAGAAGGGTTCGAGATTCCTTTGTGACAGATTGAAAGGCGGAAATTTTTTAGGGACCGAAAGGATTTCGGCCCTTTTTTTATAGTTAGATTAAGAAAAGGATGAGTTCAATGGCAAAGCCGTTTACATTACGTTTCAACGCAACAGAAGAAGAGAAGGGAATCCTCCTGCGCGACTTTTTTGCGCGTAAAAGGATTTCCAAGGCAGCCCTGACTGATATTAAATTTAGAGGCGGAAAGATTATAGTCAATGGGCGCGTTGAAAACGTGCGTTACAAGATTCAGCAGGACGATGAGATTGTGGTTCAATATCCGCCTGAAGCAGGCAGTGAAAAAATGAAAGGAGATCCTATACCGTTAAACATTCGCTATGAGGATGATTATGTGATGGTCATTGAGAAGCCTGCCGGGATGAGTACAATCCCTTCAAGGGAGCATCCAACCAAAAGCCTCGCTAATGCGATCGTTCATTATTACGAGGAAATTGGCCATCAAGCGGCGGTTCATATTGTAACAAGGCTAGACCGAGATACATCGGGGTTAGTGCTGATAGCCAAGCATAGGCATATCCATCATTTGTTCAGCCTTTCACAGCGAGAGAAGAGTGTCAGCAGGGAATATCTCGCATTGGTCGAAGGGCATATCGCTCCTCTTGAAGGGAGTGTTGATAGACCGATTGGCAGGATGGGAGATAGCATCATTAAACGGGAAGTACGATCTGATGGCCAGTCAGCTTTAACCTTCTACAAAACAATCAAGCAATTCCCCTCTTATTCATTTGTGCGCTTGAAGCTTATGACAGGACGCACCCATCAAATAAGGGTTCATATGTCAGACCTAGGTCATCCGCTGCTTGGGGATGATTTATATGGCGGTTCGAGGGCTTTGATTGCAAGGCAGGCACTTCATTGCGGATTTTTGAACTTCCATCATCCGATTACGGGTAAGCATATGCGGTTTGAGAGTCCACTGTCAGCTGATATGCAGAAGTTGGTTAACTGAACAAGAAAGGGATGAATGGTGTAAGCCATTCATCCCTTGTTTCACTCACTGTATGTATGGAACTTTTCAGGAACGAAGGGCATTGAAGAGTCCACCTGAAAAAAGACCTTTTTGGGATAGCGAAAACCGGTTAGTTTACCCCCAAATACAGCTCCTGTATCAATATTATACGTATTGTTCTTGATTCTAGGCTCCAAAACGGGAGTGTGACCATACACAATCAATGGATCTCCTTTATGCCAAAGGGCCCAATCAAGCCGTTCCGGACGGCCATCCGGCAGGGCTTTGCCTGTAATATCTCCATAAAGAACAAAAGTTCGAACTTTCTTATTATTCAATCCAATGAGCTCTTTTTTGATGCCGGCATGAGCAACGACCAAATTTCCGCCGTCAAGGACGAGATAAAGAGGGGATTCCTCATAAAGCTGCATGAATCGCTGGCGAACTCTCTTTCGCACTTTCGGATTTAAGGCCTCCAATTCAGCAACAGTTGTCTCTAGGCCGTGTGTGGCATGTACTTTATTTCCAAGGAAATAGCGATATAATTTATTGCAATGGTTTCCAGGCACATAAAGAGCCATTTTCTTCTCGATAACAAGTTTCCATACAAATTCTATCATCTCAACGGATTTTGGACCTCTATCTGTAATGTCGCCAAGGAAAACGGGGATATATCCTTCAGGATGAAGGGGAGTGCCATCTTTCATCTGATAGCCCATTTTCTCGAGCAGCTGCAAGCATTCATCATAACAGCCATGTACATCACCAATACAATCATACATTACATAACCCTCCCTTCCATTTCACTTATTCTTTCCGATGATTGCCGCTTTTATGGCAATTGATTCATATAGAAACATTATATCGTTCAAACAGCTTGAAATAAAATTCAGCGACTTCGAGGTGTCCGAGGATTCTGTGTTTGGCGGGGAAGCCATTTCACTCTTGATTAGTTATTGAACAAATCTATATCGGTTAAATTTGGTAAATAGACTTTACATAATGGCGGTTCTTAGTATAAATTAGTATCAGGTACTAATAATATGTATTAAATTGGGGAGGAATCCTTTTTATGAACGTTAATGTTGATAATAAGACAATCGTCGTCATGGGAGTAGCTAATAAACGCAGCATCGCATGGGGTATCGCTACAGCCCTTTACCAAGCAGGAGCCAGACTGATTTTTACATATGCCGGGGAGCGGATGGAAAAAGGCGTACGGGAATTGGTTGACGGCCTTGAGGGTGGTAAGGATACATATGTTATCCCGTGTGATGTAACTAGTGATACAGAAATTGAGAAATGCTTTGCTGACATCCGTGAAAAATACGGGAAAATTGACGGAATTGCCCACTGCATCGCTTTTGCCAACAAAGAGGAATTAAAGGGCGAGTATTTAAACACGAACAGGGAAGGCTTCCTGTTGGCTCAAAATATCAGTGCCTATTCTTTAACAGCTGTTGCAAAAGCTGCCCGAGATATGATGAATGAGGGAGGAAGCATCGTTACCCTTACGTATTTAGGCGGAGAGAGAGTTGTCCAAAATTACAATGTCATGGGAGTAGCCAAAGCGAGCCTAGAAGCGAGCGTTAAATATTTGGCTAATGATCTTGGACCATCCGGTATCCGAGTAAATTCCATTTCAGCAGGAGCCATTCGAACGCTCTCAGCTAAAGGGGTCGGTGATTTCAACGCCATCCGGAAAGTATTTGAGGAAAGAGCACCACTCAGAAGACAAGTCACACAAGAAGAAGTCGGAGACACAGCCTTATTCCTCTTCAGCCCTTTATCGAGAGGGATTACTGGTGAAAATATTCATGTAGACTCAGGATTCCATATTTTGAGTCTGTAAATAGAATTGATTGATTTAAGAGGAGCGGAGAAAGCTTCTCTTTTTTTATTGGGATGGATTGGGCTGGGGGATACGAGCCAGGTATGGCCCACCCTATGCCCAGGCAATGGGTGGTAAGGGTGGTCAAAAGGTGGGCGAAGGATGGGACAAGCCAGGCAATCCCCACCCTATGCCCAGGCAATGGGGGTGAAGGGTGGTCAAAAGGTGGGCGAAGGATGGGAATCGTCAGGCAATGCCCACCCAATGCCCAGGCAATGGGGGTGAAGGGTGGGCAAAGGATGGGCGAAGGATGGGAATCGTCAGGCAATGCCCACCCAATGCCCAGGCAATGGGGGTGAAGGGTGGACAAAGGGTGGGGGAAGGATGGGAATCGTCAGGCAATCCCCACCCAATGCCCAGGCAATGGGGGTAAAAGGTGGGGGAAGGATGGGAAAAGCCAAGCAGTTCCCACCCTTCCCCCATGCTCCACAGACGAAACTAAATCAAAAGCCATGCAAAGAGCTACTGACCAAAATATTAAACTCCGCCCATTCTACTATCACTTAAATAACATTTCGCTCCTATTTATATGCATTAACTCTTTCATTTTCCCATAGAAATAGACAAATCGGCAGATTACTTTATAGAGGATATAAATAAGAAAAAATGTACAAACAAGGAAAAAATATTAAATAAATTGTAGTCAATTTCCAAAACCTGTGACATAATAAATCATAATATTTTAATAATTTATATAACTCAAATAATAATACATATTGTGCAGGAGGGAATTGTTTGGGGAACTCTGTAGTCTTAGATGTACAAGATTTGACAATCTCCTTTCGGGCAGACGGGAAAGAAGTCCCGGCTGTTGAGAATGTTAATTTTCAGCTAAATAAGGGGGAAATCCTTGGAATCGTTGGAGAATCAGGCAGCGGTAAGAGCTTGACTTCATTATCAATCATGGGTCTATTGCCTAAGCCGCCGGCTATCGTTGATCCTGCTTCTTCAGTCATATTTAATGGCGAAAATTTGCTTGAATTGTCGGATACGAAGATGAGGAAGATTCGGGGCAATCAAATTTCGATGATATTTCAGGAACCGATGACGTCTTTAAATCCATTGTTTACGGTTGGGCAGCAGATGACGGAAGCATATAGGCTCCACCATGAAACGAATAAGAAAAAAGCCTTTGCTGAATGTGTGGCCATGCTGAAGCTGGTTGGCTTGCCTAGGGCAGAGAGCATGATGAAGAATTATCCGCACGAGCTTTCAGGCGGTATGAGGCAAAGGGTCATGATTGCCATGTCCATGGTTTGCCAGCCAAATATATTAATTGCGGATGAGCCGACGACGGCCCTTGATGTGACGATACAAGCACAAATTTTAAAATTGATGAAGGATTTGAATGAGAAGACAGATACATCGATTATTCTTATTACCCATGACCTTGGGGTAGTTGCTGAGGTATGTGACCGGGTGCTTGTTATGTATGCCGGCAAAATTGTAGAGAAGGGCAGTGTCCGCGATATTTTCAAGAACCCTAAGCATCCATATACAAAGGGGCTGCTTAAGTCTGTTCCGGATATTCGCCAAAAGGACAGCAAGCTGTATTCGATACCGGGAAATGTGCCAAAACCAGGAACGATTGATAATGGCTGTGTCTTTGCACCGCGCTGTGAATATGCCATCCCCGCATGCGGTACCGTATCCCCGGCATTACAAAAAGTCTCGTCTGAAGGCCAGATGGTGAGATGCCTGCTATATCAAGGAGAGGGAGGGGAAGCTGCACATGGCGGAGCAGTTGTTAAAGGTTAACGGCTTAAAGAAGTATTTCCCGATAAATGGAGGAATTCTCGGCCGCAAGCAAGGAGAAGTTAAGGCGGTTGATGATGTTTCCTTTTACGTAAGAAAGGGAGAAACGCTTGGGATTGTGGGTGAGAGCGGATGCGGTAAATCGACGACCGGGCGCCTGCTCATGAGACTGATTGATCCAACTGATGGAAGCATCGTCTTTGAGGACAAGGAAATCATGAAAATGTCGAAAAGTGAGTTAAAGGCAGTGCGGCGTGATATCCAAATGGTATTTCAGGATCCGTATGCTTCCTTAAATCCCCGCCATACTGTAAAGAAAATCTTAGAAGAACCGCTGATTGTTCATGGCGTAGGCAATAAAGAAGAGAGAAGAAAGCGCATCCGGGAAATGATGGATGTTGTTGGGCTAAGTACATATCATTTGGACCGTTATCCTCATCAATTCAGCGGCGGGCAGCGTCAAAGAATCGGAATAGCGCGCGCCTTGATGACGAAACCGAAATTAATTATTGCCGATGAGCCAGTTTCGGCGTTAGACGTATCTATTCAAGCTCAGGTATTAAATCTGCTTAAGGATATCCAGACTGAATTCGGTCTGACCTATATATTTATCGCACATGATCTTGGGGTTGTCCGGCATATTAGTGATCGAGTCGGAGTCATGTATTTAGGGAAATTGGTTGAAATGGCGAATAGTGAAGAGTTATATACGAATCCGCTTCACCCGTATACTAAGGCTCTTTTAGCGTCCGTCCCGATACCAGACCCGGATATTAAAAGAGAGAGGATAGAACTTACGGGCGATATACCAAGTGCATCAAACCCGCCTAGCGGATGCCCATTTCACACCCGCTGCGCCTATGCGATGGATGCCTGCAAGTCTGTCATTCCTGTCTATCAGGAAATAGAGAGAGGTCATTATGCTGCATGCCATCTATATGATGATGCCATCAGCAATGATAATAAAATGATAAAATAGGGGGTTCGCATTTAATGAAAAAGAAGTTATTGCTAGCCATGGTAAGCATTATGATTGCCAGTGTGTTCCTTGCCGCCTGTTCGGGCAATGAGGAAACAGGAGGATCAAGTGAAAACGGCGAAAGCGGCAGTAAGAAAGATTCGCTCGTATATGGCCGTGGAGGGGATTCGACATCTCTTGACCCGATAACGACAACTGAAGGGGAATCTTATAAAGTAACAATCAATATTTTTGAAACGTTATTGACTTATGGAGAGCAGGATACAACTCTGCATCCTGGGCTTGCCGAGAAATGGGAAGCTTCTGAAGATGGTTTGACTTACACGCTCAAGCTTCGTGAAGACGTTAAGTTCCATGATGGCACTGATTTCAATGCTGAGGCGGTAGTCTTTAACTTTGAGCGTTGGATGAACGGTAATGATGAGCAGTTCCCTTACTACTCCATGTTTGGTGGTTATAAAGGGGATGAAGGTCATGTAATCAAAGAAGTGAAAGCAGAGGATGAATACACAGTTGTGTTCACATTGAATCGACCGCAAGCGCCATTCTTGAAAAACCTGGCGATGAGCTGCTTTGGAATTGCAAGCCCTACAGCACTTAAGGAACAAGGCGATGACAATTTCAGCAAAAACCCTGTTGGAACAGGTCCATTCAAATTTGCCGAGTGGAAAGCAAATGATAGCATCGTTCTAGAGAAGAATGAAGACTATTATGTTGATGGTCAGCCAAAATTGAATCAATTAATCTTTAAGGTTATCCCTGATAACTCGGCTAGATTAAATGCCTTGTCCACTGGTGAGATTGATTTGATGGACGGCGTGAACCCGACTGACTTGGAAAAGATTAAATCGGACAGCAATCTTCAAGCCATTGAGCGTCCTTCCATGAACGTTGGCTACCTTGGCTTTAATGTGACGAAAAAACCATATGACAATGCAAAAGTACGTCAGGCTTTAAGTCATGCCGTTGACAAACAAGCGATTATTGATTCCTTCTATTCAGGCTTGGCCGTCCCGGCGAAGAACCCGATGCCTGATTCAATCGAGGGCTACAATGATGAGATCTCCGACTATGAGTATGACTTGGACAAAGCCAAGAAATTGCTTGCTGAAGCAGGCTATCCGGATGGATTCAAATCAGAGCTATGGGCGATTCCGGTAGCACGTCCATATATCCCAGAAGGCAATAAAATTGCACAGGTAATCCAAGAAAGCTGGGGCAAAATTGGCGTAGATGTGGAAATCAAAACGGTTGACTGGGCAACTTATCTTGACCAGGCGGCTGCTGGGGATTATCCGGCTTACATGCTCGGATGGACTGGTGACAATGGAGACCCGGATAACTTCCTTTACACATTGCTAGATAAGGATTCAATCGGATCCAACAACTATTCTTATTATGCTAATGATAAGCTTCATGATGTCTTGATTGAGGCACAAACAGAGGTTGATCAAGAAAAACGGAATGCATTATATAAACAAGCGCAAGAAATCATTCACGAAGATGCTCCATGGATTCCGCTCGTTCACTCTACGCCTCTATTGGCAGCAACAGCTGATGTGTCCGGCTTCGTGCCGCATCCAACAGGCTCTGACTACTTCAAAAACGTAGAGTTTAAGTAAAAGTTTATGAGGAAGGGGCACCCGATAAGCAAGATGATATTATGGGGCTGCCCCTTTCATTATGGAGGTAAAGCGACATGCTATCTTACACGATCAGGAGATTATTATCCGTAATACCGGTTTTGATTGGCATGACTATTATCGTCTTTGCGATCGTACGGGCGATACCAGGTGACCCGGCACAGGTTATCCTCGGCCAAAGGGCAACGGCAGATGCGATTGCCAGCTTGACGAAGGAGCTTGGGCTGGATCGGCCTTGGTATATTCAATATTTCGACTATCTGAAACAATTATTCTCAGGAGATCTAGGAACCTCTTTGAGAACGAAAACACCAATTATGGAAGAGGTTTGGCCCTATATTGCAGCGACGCTGGAATTGACGTTTGTCGCCATGCTGCTTGCAGTATTTATTGGCGTAAATGCCGGAATTATCAGTGCATGGTTTTCAAATTCATGGTTTGATTACTTGGCGATGGTATTGGCATTGATTGGTGTGTCAATGCCAATATTTTGGCTGGGACTGATGGAGCAATGGGCGTTCTCCATCCAATTAGGCTGGCTCCCTACCTCTGGGAGAGAGAATATCCGAGATCCAATTGACTCCATCACCAATCTCTATTTAATTGATACATTAATACAAGGGAATTTCGGTCAATTTATCACTGCCGTTAAGCATTTAATTTTGCCAAGCATTGCGTTGGCGACCATTCCGATGGCCATCATTGCCAGAATGACGCGTTCCACGATGCTTGAAGTGATGAAATCAGACTTCATCCGCACGGCTAGGGCGAAAGGGGTCAGCATGTTTTGGGTGGTGTACAAGCACTCCTTGAAAAATGCCTTTATCCCTGTCTTGACGGTTATTGGCTTGCAGACAGGCCTCCTGCTTGGAGGGGCGATTCTGACTGAGACCATTTTTGCTTGGCCAGGGATTGGAAGATATCTATATGATGCGATAAATTATCGTGATTATCCTGTCATTCAATCAGGAATCCTATTGATTGCAACGGCTTTTGTGTTTATCAATTTAATCGTCGATCTTCTCTATGCTTTAGTTGATCCGAGAATAAAATACTCCAAATAGAGGATGTGAACCTAAAGTGGCGGAGTTGGCTAGAAATACCGAATTGCAGCTTGACACTAAACCAAAATCCCCCTGGCTTGAGGCTTGGGTGATATTCAAGAGAAACCGTTTGGCGCTAGTTGGTCTCGGCATTGTCACCTTTTTCGTATTACTTGCGATATTTGCCCCCCTCATAGCTCCATATGGTATTAATGAGCAGGATTTAAGTAAACGTTTGCTGCCTCCATCAGCAGATAATTGGTTCGGAACGGATGACTTTGGAAGGGACATCCTTTCCCGAGTCATACATGGAGCAAGGATTTCACTTTGGGTTGGGTTCTTTTCCGTTCTTGGCTCAGTCATAATTGGCGCATTGCTTGGCTTAATCGCAGGATACTATGGGGGCTTGATTGATACAATTATCTCTCGGTTCTTTGATATCTTGCTCGCATTTCCGAGCATTTTGCTCGCGATTGCGATTGTGTCTATTCTAGGACCTTCTCTTCAAAATGCCTTGATTGCGATTGCGGTCATTAATATTCCGAATTTCGGTCGATTAATCCGTTCGAGGGTATTGAGTGTGAAGCAGGAGGAATACATATTGGCAGCGAATGCCATTGGTATGTCGGATGGACGAATTATCTTCCATCATGTCCTGCCTAATAGTATCACCCCAATTATCGTTCAAGGGACATTGGCGATTGCGACTGCCATTATCGAAGCGGCAGCGCTTGGTTTCCTCGGTCTTGGAGCGCAAGCACCAACCCCTGAATGGGGCAAAATGCTGGCGGATGCGAAGGGATACCTCGTCCAAGCGCCGGGAACGCTCTTTTTCCCGGGGCTTGCCATCATGTTGACTGTTCTAGGGTTTAACCTTTTGGGAGATGGTCTTAGGGATGCTCTCGATCCGAAAATGAAGCAGCAATAAAGCAGATATGTCGCCTCGTTCATGTTGTTTACATGCGAGGCGCTTTTTTGTGTGTGCACGGCGTGAAATATTCCCGGCAGTTCTCGCATATGAATGAGTAGGTAGAGTTTGCGGGTCAGGAGGGTTTAGGATGAACAAGAGGGATGAGCGGGAAGAGATGCTGCCAGTCAATGCCTGGCTTGATAAGGAACAATTAAAATTACGCATAATGGAAGAAGAAATAGTGGAGATAGATGATTTTTTTACGAATTTGGCGGAAAAGGAGATGATGGAACAAGCTAAGGACAGGAATCGGCCAGAAGCGAAGGAAGGAATGGAGCCTCCGCCAGTGCTTAGTTTCGGCTTAGATAAGAAGAAGGATGAAGATATAGAATTACTGGATGCGGACCAAGCCGCCTCTTCCTATAATGGGACAAAGCGAAAGAAACTTGAAGATATGACGAAGGAGCAATTGGTTCGTTATTTAGCTCAAATTCCTTCCTTGATGCCTCGTCCAATCTGTGATTTTTTAATTGATGAGAAGAAATTAAGAGGAACAGTTGAAAAGGTAAAGGGAGAATTTGTTTATATTAAGGTTGCTTTCGGAAAGAAGTGGATCAAGCACCCAATCAGACAAATTA
This sequence comes from Pradoshia eiseniae, assembly GCF_002946355.1. Lineage (NCBI taxonomy): Bacteria > Bacillati > Bacillota > Bacilli > Caryophanales > Bacillaceae > Pradoshia > Pradoshia eiseniae. The sequence goes on along the minus strand of NZ_PKOZ01000004.1, from coordinate 64,242 downwards.
AAGGCATTAAAATCATTCGTTTTTAAGGATGGATAAGTCAAATAATTCGGATAGACATTTATAATAGACAAACCTCCTCCTTGTTTCATAATGTATATCAACATGAGAAACAAAGGGGGACCCAAATAGTGAAGGAAAAAAGAAAACTCAAGCCGTTACCTAAAGTAGAAACCACAGTGGCAAAGAAGAAGGGGTGCGGCTGCGGAAAATGGAAAAAGTCTGCAGCCAATAAACATAAATAAAGAAACCGTCGCATATGCGGCGGTTTCTTTATTGTAAGCAAGGCGGATAAAATGTCAAATCGAGCAAAGAATAACATCGAGTGAGTTTTATAGTAGGGGTGAAAATATGAGGAAAATCTATATGGTATCCATATCTATGCTTCTATTCGTCGTTCTTTTAGGGGGATGTGCAGGCGATTCGAGCAGCAAGGAAGCAATTCGATCGCTCATTTCCTCAGTGGATATGGAGCCTGTCTATTTAGGCGGAAATAAGGAAGCACCGCTTGAAAAAATTAAGAAGACGGTTGCTGATCATGATGAAATTTATGATGTGGCCGTCGTGCAAAAGGGCAAGGAAATTTTGGTTGCCTATAAAGTGAAGCATATGAAACGCTTCAAGATGGCATCCATTGATAAGGATTTAACGAAGGATCTTAACAAGAAATTCAAAGGATATGACATCGTCATCTCAAGTGATATGAAAATATTTCTTGAAGTCGTTGAATTGATTGTTCAGGTCCAGGATAAAGGCTATCCGAAAGAGAAAGCGAAGAAATGGTTTGGGAAAATTATGGATCTAGAAAAAGAAATGACATAGGTAGGTGATATAAGTGGCAAAAAACAATAAGACACCTGAGCAGAAACAATATGAACAATTAGAGCAAAAGTATGAAACAAAGCGTCCGGTTTTAAAGAATTGTCTGAAGGCTTTTTGGGTAGGGGGCTGCTTCTGCCTTGTTGGACAGCTTATTACGTACTTTTATATCTTTTTCTTTAATTTTACAGAGCAGACAGCGGGTAATCCGACTGTTGCAACGATGATCTTTATAGCAATGCTATTGACGGGATTTGGGGTGTATGACCGGATTGGCCAATTTGCAGGCGCAGGCAGTGCCGTTCCGGTGACAGGTTTCGGGAACTCGGTCATATCAGCTGCAATTGAGCATCGGACAGAGGGGCTCGTCCTTGGAGTTGGAAGCAATATATTCAAATTGGCCGGGTCCGTTATTGTTTTCGGGGTTTTCTCTGCCTTTGTCATCGCCCTGATTAAACAAATATATCAAATGATAATAGGAGGGTAATTATGCTGAGTGGCAAACAATCTTGGGTTTTTCAGAATCAGCCTGTGATTACATCCACGGGCGTCAGCGTAGGCCCCTTTGAAGGTCAAGGGAATCTTAGGGATGATTTTGACATTATCCATGATGATTTATGGCTAAAGGAAGATTCCTATGAGAAAGCCCATCGTGTCCTGCTTGAAGAAGCAGCAGGGTGTGCGATTGAGAAGAAAGGCTTAAAGAATGAGGACATCCAATTTTTATTTGCAGGAGATTTAGTGAATCAAATTACACCGACGAGCTTTGCAGCAAGGAAATTGGCGATTCCATACATAGGCTTATTCGGGGCATGTTCCACATCAATGGAAGGACTTGCCCTGGCAGCCTTTATCGTTAATTATCGCGGAGCTGAAAAGGTATTGACGGGAGCTTCAAGTCATAACGCCGCTATTGAGAAGCAATTCCGCTATCCGACTGAATATGGCGGGCAAAAGCCGCCGACCGCTCAGTGGACTGTAACCGGTGCAGGAACCGCATTGCTTGAGCAAAATAAGAATGCAGCCAAGAACCAAATTGTCGTCAAAAGCGCCACAATCGGGAAAGTGATTGATTTAGGCATGACAGACCCGTTTAATATGGGAGGGGCGATGGCGCCGGCTGCGGCAGATACCATCTCTGCCCATTTCAATGATTTTAACTTAAAGCCGGATCATTATGATTTAATCGTGACTGGCGACCTCGGCAAAATCGGTCAGGCGACCGCGCTTGATTTGCTTGAGCAAAAGGGACTGAAATTAAAGGATGGTCAGTTTCGTGATTGCGGTCTCATGCTGTATAAGGATGATCAGAACGTGCAATCAGGCGGCAGCGGGGCTGGCTGTTCGGCGACGGTCCTTTACGGCCATTTATTGAATGAGATGAAAAAAGGAACGTATAAACGGATACTATTGGCAGCGACAGGAGCCTTGCTTTCGCCGCTGACCGTGCAGCAAAATGAATCGATTCCGTGTATTGCACATGCTGTATCGATTGAGATGGAGTAGGGAAGGGAGGAAAGCTTATGCTAGCAATGTTTTTTTGGGCTTTTGTTGTAGGGGGGCTGATTTGTGTCGTTGGGCAGCTTCTCTTTGATATTGCCAAACTGACACCTGCCCATACGATGAGCTTATTGGTCGTTACTGGAGCTGTCCTTGGAGGCTTTAGTTTGTATGAGCCGCTTGCCAATTTCGCTGGTGCCGGCGCAACGATTCCGATTGTCAGCTTCGGGAATTCTCTCGTTAATGGGGCCATGCAGGAAGCGAACCAGCATGGACTTGTTGGTGTTTTGACAGGTATGTTTGAAATCACCTCATCTGGCATTTCTGCAGCAGTCGTATTTGGATTCTTAGCGGCGCTAGTCTTTAAGCCAAAAGGTTGAGCATATATAAGGATTGGTTAGATTAAAAAGACAAGGCGCAATTGCCTTGTCTTTTGATTTAGGCTTCAAGGCATAGCATAAGCTCTTCTTTTGAAACCTGGTTTATTTTTTTATATTTTTCTTCATACATTGTATCGATGATTTCTTTCGGATTAAGTCTTGCCTCTTTATCAAGAACTTTTATTTGAAGATACAGTGGTACAGGAGTTTGCCCATGGAACAGGGGCGGCTGTACATAGTCTGCTTCTGCAATGCGGAATCCTAATCCCTCGAAGAACTTCAGCCTTTTGAGGTTCGTTTTATACTCCTCCTCGTCATGAGCCAATGTTTCCTTTTCTGTTTCAAGGACGACAGCAGCGAGTGAATACCCGCTTTCTTTCGCATCCATTTCAAGCCGTCTTTGCATTTCTAGAAGGGTCTTCTTTCCTAATCCAGCGCCGCGGTTCTCGGGATGGGCAGCTAAATAAACGATATAGCCAAAATTCGCTTTAGCAAAATAATGAGCCGTCGCCATTGAGATTACCTTACCATTCTCAAGCCCAACGAGAAAGTGATATTTATTCTCCCTAGAGCTTAGTGCTATACTGCGGCGGAATAGGTCATGGCTTTCGCGCACTTCTTCAGGGAAGGATAAATCATATAAGTGGAGCGCTTCCGTATAGAGTGATTCACAATTATGCAGATCTAATTCTTTCCATTCAATTGGCATAGTGTCTCAAACCTTTGCTGTGTAGTTATATCTATTTTAGTGGAGGGCCTTAAAACAAACAAGGAAGAAACTAAAATAGGTATATGGAGCTGTAATTTAGCCCAGACAGACTGACCGCTTTTCACATATGTTATGAGTGTACTAAGCGAAAGCGAGGTGACTTACATGTTTGGATGCTACGGATACGGCGGCGGTTACGGCGGCGGATACGGTGGTAGCTGCGGAGGAGGCTATGGCTATGGCGGAGGCTATGGCGGCGGATACGGCTCTACTTTCGTGCTAATCGTTGTTCTCTTTATTCTTTTGATTATTGTTGGTGCCAGCTTCTGCTAATGGGAAGATGGTTGTAAGGGGTGGGTTGGCTATCTCTTATTACTGACAGGGAAAAAGGAATCCAGTCATGCTGGATTCCTTTTTTATGCCAAAATGATAAACACATCTTCAGGCTGGGAAACATATGATGGCATTATCGAGAAGGAGGCTGAAAAATGGATAACGGATTCTTTAAAAACATGGAAAAGAAAACAGGCGTGAACATGAAGGAGATTATGGAATTAGCTAATTCTCTCCAGAATGCAAATTTCAAAGATGAGAAAACAGTTCGTTCTGTCATTAAGAAGGTATCCCAAATTGCAAATAAGCCGGTTCCAAAAGAGATGGAGGACCAGCTGGTCAATTCCATCATTAAAGACGGGAAATCCCTTGATTTTAATACGATTGCTAACATGATGAATAAAAAATAAGGGGAGGAGCTCTTTATCCCGCTTGATATGGAAAACATCCGCATTTTCCCCGTATGCTTGGGATACATAGGGTGGATTTCCTTATCTTGCGGCTATGGGAGCTCCTTTTTTAAGATTGTTTATGAATCGGGAGGGTCGGGCTGTTTTGCCGCGTCTTTTTGCCGAAACTGACATATATAGCTCAGAGCATGCCCTTGTAACCGCTACATATAGAAGACGGCGTTCCTCTTCAATTGGCTTCCGATCCCCCTCACGCCATGCCTCAAGTGCATAATCATGCGGCATGCAGCCTTCCACACACCCTAAAAGGTATACATATTTATATTCCAGCCCTTTTGAGCGATGAATGGTGCCAAGCTGGATGGCAAAGGGTTCTGTTTTTGATCGTTTCTTTACTTCCTTGGACATGGCTACCATGTGAGTGGCATGGTCGACAAATGCCTGAACAGAATTAAATTTGCTTGCTGCGACCTTTACATCCTTGATTTCATCTGAACCTTTGTCCATTTTATTGCCCTCATTGCCGCGCTTTTTCAAATAATTTTGGAATCCCAATTCCTTTTCAATGGTCTCAATTGCGATATCTGGGCGGATATTCTTTAATGTGCCGATAATGGAAACAGCTTTCTCGATGGTCTTCTTTTGGAATGGCTTTAATCCACCGATATGGGGCAAGGCTTCAAGCAAGCTGCAGTCATTCAAAATGGATAACGCTTTTGCATCCTGCACGGCTGTCTTTCGCAAATAAAGAGGCGGAAGCAAATCATTTAACATGCTTGGGTCATCGGGATTAAGGCTTGCCTTCAAGAAGGCGAGGATTCCTTTAACGGCTCTTCGGTTGTAAAAAGAATCATAGTCAGCATCCACCCTGAAAGGAAGACTGGAGACAGCCAGGCGCTCAAAGATAGCGCGGCTCATTACATTTGTCCGGTAAAGTATCGCGAAATCACTCGGTGAAGCCCCATTCCGGATTTTTTCCATGATATCGGTCATAATCATGACGCTCTCCATCTCTTCATCATGCGGATAAAAAAGAACAGGAGCGGGTGACTGGTCATGAAGGGCTCTCATTTTCTTCTGGGTACGCACATGATTTTGGGCAATAATTTGGTTCGCTGTTTGGACAATTTTGTGACCTGAACGGTAATTGGCAGCGAGATAGACTGTTTCGAGGTCAGGGAAATCAATCTTTAAATTCAAAAGGAAGGAAGAGTCACTTCCGCGAAATGAGTAAATGGCTTGATCGTCATCACCTACAAAGCAGATATGCTCTGCTTTGTCCGTCAGCAGTCTCATAATCTCGTATTGCACTCTATTAATATCCTGGAATTCATCCATCAGGAAATAGCGGAATCGGTTTTGATAAGCACTGAGCAGAGCAGGATCAGATTTCAGCAAGGTGTAGCATCCTGTCTGCATATCATCAAAATCGAATTTATCATGGGTTTCCTTATATTGTTCATATTTCTTATATAGTTCTAAGGCGGAATGCTCAAAATCTCCGTCTGGGCGTACATCGCTCGGAAGGTATAAGTCATTCTTCCATTTGCCAATCTGCTGAATGCAGGCATCGAATGCAAATTCTCGCTCATCAATGCCAAGCTCGGAAGCTGCGATTTTAAGAATATATTCTTTTTCTCCGTCAAATTTAATCAGTTTTGAAGAATGCCATTTGTCAGGATCATAGTGCATAAGAATCCGGTAGAAAATAGCGTGAAAGGTTCCTGTATACAATTGCTGCAAGGTGGAAGGTCCCATACCCGGCATTCGCGTCAGCCGTTCCTTCATCTCAGAAGCTGCCTTCGAGGTGAAGGTGACAAGCATGATGGATTTTGGATTAACCCTCTTCTCAAGCAGGAGAAAAGCCGTGCGTGAAGTAAGCACTCGTGTCTTTCCGCTCCCGGCACCTGCGAGAACGAGCAAATGGCGAGCATCCGTCGTGACAGCCAGTGATTGTTCCTCATCGAGTGTCCACCCATGCTCCTTTAATGTTTGGGTGAATGGGTGGCAGCTAGATTGGTGATTTGCAGCTGACAGGACAAAAGGTTGCAGATTTTTAATATGATAGGGTGATTGCCAATCATTTTTCTCATTCTCTTCTTCTGCGGAAATGGACCTTGACTTTGGAAGACGGAAACCGCCATACTCGGCTGGCTCTTCTTTTGCCTGGGCAGCAGCATGACTGTTTTTCGGCAATTCTTGGCAAGGAGGGATAGTAGGATCTTTATGAATGAAATGGGGCTCATCATGAATCCCTAAATAAAAAATGACGGCCTGATGGCATGAGGAACAATGCAGTTCACCATTCTTACCAGCTTCATGAACACGTGTATAAGCCTCTTTCGGCCAATGTTCCAATGCAATATATTCATTCTTCCAATAAGCAGTTTTCATCATTCTATTCCTCATTTATTCATTATTTTACGTAAGGCAGACAAATATAATCTTAACAAAACGAACGATATATTACAAAGAGTCATGAGGGTTTCTTTTGAACGGAGAAAGGGTATTTGATAAGGAAGAGGTGGATAAACATGGGATATATGGTGCCGTTTACACAGTTTGAGTACGTTCAATATACGAATAGGACTGTATGTGCTGAGAGCCTGAGCAGAAACAATATCCCTGTCTCTAAGCGTGTCCAGCCGATTCAATTTCTTCGAAAGAGCGAGACCTCGTTTGATATGGAGAACAAGGAAGGTCATGAAAGCAGAAAGGGAAATCGAATTTCAGCACAAACAGTTGACCGCACAATGAGTGATATCACAGGCCTAGGGAAGTACATTAATTTAATTGTATAAGGATAAGATTCCTTTGGACTATCAGATAAAAAAGGAGGCAGAATCTCATGCATTGAGACTCTGCCTCCTTTTTTACTAAAGTCGTTTCTTCATGGTCCGATGCGGGATGCCGGCATCAAGGAATTCATCTGAAATGATGGCATAGCCGAGGGATTCATAGAACGGAATGGCTTGCACTTGTGCATTAAGCTTTGTGATTTCAATTTCCTGTGAAAGGGCATACTGCTCGATGGCTTCCATTAAAGCGCGGCCAACGCCTGACGTACGGGCTTCGGCGATGACACAAATACGCTCCACCTTTCCATAGCTGTCAACGATCCGGAAGCGGCCGGCACCAATTGGATCATTGTCTTCATTTGTGACGATGAAATGGGTCGAATCCTCCTCGAGGTGGTCAATCTCCTCTTCAATCGGAACCTTCTGTTCCTCCACAAAAACCGTTTTTCTTACATGATAAGCCTGTTGCAGTTCTTCGTCGGTGGTGACAATCTTGATGTTCATTTTTACAAATCCTCTCCAAGTAAAAATGTTTCATAAACCGTCCATGTTCCATTGTCGAGCTGATAGAGAAGATGGAAACGGTCAATGATTTCCTCATGCTCAAATTTCATTAAGGTTAATTGTCCGAGCACATCGCTCATTTCTTTGTCGGATAAGTTTTGACCAATCGTTAAATGCGGAATGAATGTATAAGGTTTTTCCTTGCCAAGCTCTTCGGTGTGAAGGGCTTCATGAAGCCTGACCAACTCCTCATTTGGGTCAATTTTTAAGTATATGACATTATTAATGGGCTGAAAGGTACTAACTTTTAATACCTTTAGGGTAAAAGGTTCATAGGCTTTTGAAATATCTTTTAGGATGGTAGAAATTCGTTTGATGTCTTCTTCGGTGGATGTAAAGGTTGACTTAAGCGTGACGTGAGGCGGAATTAATTTGTAGTGTGCATCATAGCGTTTTCGATAGCTATTGGTTAAGTCCTGCAGCTTTTTTGAAGGAAATATGGCAATGCCAAAGTTCATGATCGTACCTCCCCGAATGGTTAATTATAAGGTGATTATATTATAGCAAAAGTTTAAAATATGCACTATTCGGTTTATTTTCCGAATAGCCAAAGCAATGTGCGTTCCATATCCGCCTGCCAGGACTTCCAAGTATGCTCCCCGCCATCAATCTCTTCAAAGAAGGAAGGGAAACCCTGGCTTTCCATAAGCAGATTCAGCTCCCTGTTAGGTGTCAGGAAGTCGATAACATCCTGTCTGGTCGTTTCTACGGCTGTTTCTTTATTGCCAATAACATGATAAATGTGCATAAGATGGGGATATGAAAACTGTTCGACCGCTTCCATGACTCGCTCATTAACAAGCGGTGAATGGAGCGCCGCCTTTCCAAAGGTATGCGGATAATCAAGGGCGGTCATAAGCGAAACCGTCGCTCCAAGTGAATCGCCGATAAGCGCCCGGCTCATTCCCATATGATAGGTCGGATATTCTTCCTCTAAGTAAGGGAGCAGCTCACGCGCAAGGAATCGCTTATAAGCTTCGAATTTCTCGCCATCAGGATCATATTTATCCCATCTATCCTCGCTGTTCCGGTAAGGGACGCCGACAATGATAGTGTTCTCTATTTTATCCTCCTCTAGCAAGCGGTCTGCGACTCTACCAATCCTGCCCATTTGGAAATAATCCTTGCCGTCAGCGGCAATCAGCAGAGAATATTTATAGAGCGGGGAGAAAGCCGGCGGAAGGTATATAAGCAAAGGAACCTCCTCCTGCAAAGCCTCGCTATGGAACGTTTTGTCGATGATGGTGCCTGTTTGTCTGGACATTCATTTCACCTCTTGTAATCGTATACATATCTATTCTAGCATAAAGTGGAAAATTTAATATAATTGTGATTTCGAAATGATCTGAACTTTTAAAGTGGTATAATTAGAGAAAGCAACAAAAAGGAGTAATAAGGATATGACAAAAGAGCGAGTTCACAGTAAAACAGTTACAGAGGCTGCTAAGCAAGCATTAAATAAACGAGGGGTCAGCATAGAGTCCATAGCGAAAATAGTCTATCAAATGCAGTTGCCTTATAACGATAGCTTAACGATGGAGGATTGTGTCTATAGCATTGAACGAGTTCTCATGAAAAGAGAAATGCAGCATGCTATTCTGGTTGGCGTGGAGCTTGATATGCTGGCGGAGAAAAAGATGCTTTCTGAACCATTGCAATCCATTGTTGAATCAGACGAGCCTTTATTTGGAGTTGATGAAACCATTGCCTTTGGAGCGGTCCTTGGCTATGGAAGCATAGGAGTGACCACTTTTGGTCATTTAGACAAAAATAAACTCGGCATTATCAGATACCTGGATACGAAGAAGGAAGGAAGCGGTGTAAATACGTTTCTTGATGATCTTGTGGCAGCTATTGCCGCTAGCGCCGCCTCTAGATTGGCGCATCGCCTGCGCGACCAGGAGGAATCTCTGACTGAAAAAGAAATTAAAGACCTCGATCATGAAGAAATGATTGGCTGAAGTAATAGGCACTTGTCACAGGGTTGTGTGGCAAGTGCCTTTTTCTAGGTATGGAATAGTCAAGTGACAAGCCGCTTTTTCATATGCTGAAGGGGAGACTGATACCCCCGAGAGGAAGTGGATGTAATGAGCAATGGCTCACTGGCTTATCATGAGGCACTTGAACTTCATGAATTAGTCGCAATGGAATCCAATATGCTGATCACGCTGAAGAATGAAGTCGGCAATGTGCCGGATCAGGAATTGAAGAATTTATATGGTGCTACCATTAAAGTCATGCAGCGGTATTTGAAGGATCTTCTCGTTTTCTTCCCGAAAGCTCCGACTAGAATGGAAGATGCGCAGCGAGCTCGTCAGGAAGCTGGGTATTATGCAGGAAACATCTTAATTCAAGTGAAAACACTTATTCGGACATATGCGATTGCCATTACGGAAACGGCAACACCGGTATTGAGGAGAACATTGGTTAACCAGCTAAACGGCTTGATTGATCTTCACGCCCAAATATTCAGCTATATGAGCAAAAATGGGCTATATAGTGCTTTTGATATGAAGAAGCTAATTGACAATGATGTCAAGAATGCGCAGAAAGCAATTGATATGAAGTACTAGCGGGAAGCTCCATATGGGGCTTTTTTGCATGTTTGGGGAATTGCTTTGCCGTTGCTATAATGTAGGAAAAGAGGTGATTCCATGTGCGGAAGGTTTACACTGTTTTCAACGTATGAAACGATTATTCAGCGGTTTAGAATCGAATCAGCCATTGATGAAACAGACTATCTTGTGAGCTATAATATTGCCCCATCACAGCAGGTGGCTGCCGTGATTAATGACGGCAGCAAAAATCGGCTGGGTTATTTGCGCTGGGGGTTTATTCCATCTTGGGCGAAGGATGAGAGCGTTGGCTACAAAATGATTAACGCACGTGCTGAAACCCTGGGTGAAAAACGCAGCTTCAAGAATGCTTATCAAAAGCAGCGCTGCCTGATTGTTGCCGATGCCTTTTACGAGTGGCGAAGGATGGAGGAGGGGAAGGTTCCCTTCTGTATTAAGCTGAAATCCAGTGAACCTTTCGGCTTTGCGGGACTATGGGAATCATGGAAATCTCCTGAAGGAAAGATCATTCACTCCTGTGCGATTATCACGACAAATGCGAATGAAGCAGTCTCTTCTGTCCATGATCGGATGCCTGTCATTCTTAATCGGGAAGAAGAGAACAGCTGGCTTAATCCAAAACTCCGTGACACTCAAATCTTGAATCGATTATTGGTGCCTTATAATTCGGAGGAGATGGATGTCTATCCAGTTTCAAAAGATGTCAATTCTCCAAGGAATAATTCACCCAGGCTGATAGAACGGATTGGATAAGGAGGGATTAGCCTCTAGAAAATTCTTTTAAGGATGATAGACGAAACAAAGACCGTCAATGTGTTGGCGGTCTTTGTTTGGCTATTTTTCCGCTTAAAGGACATTTGTTTGTGGCCGGCTCGTTATCATCGGTTATCATATATTGCTTCCATTCACGCTTTTCCTTATCACCGTAGGCTCCTAAATCGGGATGGATCGGCATACGCTCGATGTGCTCAACCTTACGGCGAATGGCATCAATGGCACGCTTTCCGTGGACGGTCTCATAGCTGATGTCTGAAAAGATGCGGCGCGGCTGGAATATCAATACGAGGCATGGACCGACATTTCTTGTAATGTGCTGTTCATAAATGGGAGCATTGCCTGAAACGAATATCGGCTCGCCGCCAAAAGAAAACTCCCATAATGGATTGTCTGTGTCAATTGGAATATCCTCCGGCCAAGGAGCGGGGTCATGCTCATGCAAATAGGAAAGAATCTCCCAGAAATAATCATGATAATCATCGAAACCTTGCCAGGAATCTCCGGGCTTTATGAAAAGTATGAGGGCGTGCCGGATGGAAGGGTGGTCTTTTGAGATGGCCAGGAACTGGGTCATCGCCTCAGGAAGGGGTGAGAGGTCATCTTCCGCGAAGCAATAGCGTAAATGGCCGGCTCTTTCTGCCTGTACCCCAAAATGGCACGGGAATTGATAGTCAGATACTATCGTTTGCCACTTTTTAAATGCTTCTTTTCCCCAAGCGGGAATGGCTGATTCAGCTTCAATTTCTCCGCGTTCATAAATATGGGCTGTTTTCTTACTCATGAATACATACTCCTTATGGAAAGATATTTTTAAATAGGTTGATGTTCAAAGGATATGAAGAAGGGATGGCAACGGAAACTTGTATTCATTCATTTGATATAATGGACAAAAAAAGGATGTACATAAGGAGTAAGGTGAATGGCAAAACAAACAGGATGGCTAGTCTACAATGGCGGGTTAAATTCGGCTAAGTTTAAGGAAATTCATGAATGGTATCGGCAAACGGCAAAGAGCAAGGGAATTTCTCTTGAGCTCGTTGCCAATCATGAATTAATGAGTGTCATGGAGGATGGGGAGCCTGTCGTAAAATCAAGGATGAACTTGAATCAGCCGGATTTTGTCTTATTCCTGGATAAGGATATCCGTCTGGCAAGACAGCTGGAGCGGCAAGGGCTTCGATTATTCAACCGCTCTGAGGTGATTGAAATCTGTGATGACAAGACGTCTACCTTCCAAGCTCTAGCCGGTAAGGGGTTACCTATGCCGAAAACCATCATTTCGCCGCTAATGTTTGATGGAACGAAGGAGCAGGATGATTCATTTCTTGATTTGATTGAACAGGAGTTATCCTATCCAATAGTGGTTAAGGAAGCATACGGCTCATTTGGTGAACAGGTGTATTTAGTCCGTAAACGAGAGGAATTAGCTAAAAGGAGAAAGGAACTGCTATATGTGCCCCATTTATATCAGGAATTTGTGGAAAGCAGCGCAGGCAGGGACGTGAGAATCCATGTTGTCGGCGGGGAAGTCATTGCCGCTATGATGAGGGTTTCCGAGACGGATTTCCGGGCAAACGTAACGAATGGCGGGGTGATGAAATCGTATAAGCCATCACGAGAATTTTGTGAGTTAGCCATTGCCGCAAGCAAACATATTGGGGCGGATTTTTCCGGTGTGGATTTACTTTTTGGACAGGATGGAAAGCCGTTACTATGTGAAGTGAACTCCAACGCTCATATCAAAAATATCTATGACTGTTCAGGTATTGACGTAACCGAGGCGATTTTTGATCATATCATCCAGGTGGTGGGGAAATGAAGAACGGAATCATCCTTTATACACGGAAAGATTATGAAAAGAACCAATGGTTTGCGGAGCGTTTTATCAAAGAGGCACCCTCTTATGGGATGACCATCCGGTTAATCTTGACAGATTTCATGGCGCTTGGATCAGAAAATGGACATTTATTTATCCAGTATAAGAATGAGCGGTGGGATACAGCGCCTGACTTTGCCATAAACAGAAGCCGAAACTCTAGCATTGCTCGTCATCTTGAATTAATGGGCTGCAAAGTATTTAATTCAGCAGATGTGACGGAGGTATGCAATGACAAGGCGAGAACCCATCAGCTCATTAATGCTAACGGCATAAAGTCGGTCAAGACGATGTTCGAGCTTTCAGATTGGGAGAATCATGGCATGGAATATCCTCTCATTTTGAAGGAGGTCTCCGGCCATGGCGGCAAGGATGTGCATAAGATTGAAGACCCGGAGCAATTGAACGCATTAGTTAATACATATCAGGGAGAAAGGCTGCTCATTCAGGAAATGTGCAGTAATCCAGGCATTGATATTCGAGCCTTCTGCATCGGCGATGAAATCCTTGCTTGTGTGAAAAGACACTCAGAAGACAGCTATAAATCAAATTATTCCCTAGGCGGCAGAGCAGAACCGTATTCATTATCTAACTCTGAGCATCAAATCATTACAAGCATCTTATCGATCATGAAGTTCGATTTCGTTGGCATTGATTTTTTAGTCGATGAAAATGATGGGTTCCTGTTTAATGAGATTGAGGATGCTGTAGGGACAAGAACGCTTTATCAAAATTATGACTTTGGCATTGTGAAAAAATACTTAGGTCATATAAGGAATAATTTGGTAACATAGAGGGTAGTGGATGAAGAAATTCTAATGTGAGGGGATATCAATGGCAAAGAGGGTTGTGTTAGCAGGAGGAACCGGGTTTATCGGACAATACTTCGAGAAAAAATTCCGTAAGGCTGGATATGATATTGCTATCATATCCAGACAAGAGCCCCATATTAACTGGAATGATCGTCAACGCATTTTAAAGGCTGTGGATGGAGCGGCACTTGTCATTAACCTTGCCGGCAGGTCTGTCAACTGCCGTTATAATGAGAAGAATAAGAAAGAAATTATGAATTCTCGAATTGATACGACACTCATCATTGGCGAGGCAATAGAAAAGTGTCAAAATCCGCCACCGCTCTGGATTAATTCAAGTACGGCCACCATCTACAGAGATGCCATGGACAGGCCGATGACAGAGGATACGGGGGAAGAGGGCGATGGCTTTTCGGTTAATGTTGGAAAGCGCTGGGAAGAAACATTCTTCAGTTTTAAATTGCCTTCAACGAGGCAAGCGGCACTGAGAATCACCATTGTTTTAGGAAAAGATGGAGGGGTGATTCCGGTCTATCAAAATCTGGTCAAATTAGGTCTAGGCGGAAAGCAAGGATCAGGTGAGCAGATGTTTAGCTGGATGCACATAGAGGATCTTTACAGGGTTGTCCGCTTTATTGAATCAAGAGAGGATTTGAGCGGCGTTTTTGTATGCGGTTCACCTAACCCGGTTCCAAATAAGGAGCTTATGCGCTTATTGCGGCATACGATGGGAAGAAATTTCGGCATGCCTGCCACGGAGTGGATGTTAAAGGCCGGCGCTGTTGTCATTCGCACTGAGCCTGAATTAATCCTAAAAAGCCGCTGGGTTTTGCCTAGCCGCCTTATTAAAGCCGGATTTGTCTTCTTGTATCCAACATTGAAGCTCGCATTGGAAGAAATAAATTCAAGGCAAACAAAAAACACCAATACAGCTTAAATTGGTGTTCGATTGGAAGGCAGAGCATTACTGAGACTCATTTTTATGGTGTTCATTGTAAAAGTCGATGTAGATTTGAAGCCTGTTGCTGATCTCGGCAGTACGTTCATGATAAAATCCATACATGAAGATGCAGTCAGAATGTTTCCGTTTCAAATCAGTAATGCATTCCTTCAATTCCTCAGCAGACATCATTTTCAGTAGCAACTAAAACACTCCAAATAATCAAAATAGAATAATAACAATAGTACCATTGTTGATATAAAATGTAAATTTTAGTTGATAATTACACAGGGTGAAGTTGTTTTGACCCGTGCAGGGCTAACTTTATTACATTTCGTATCGATAATAACATAAATACTGGTAAAATGTAATTTTGATACATTTAAAAGGGAAACTGGGCAGAACATCCAACTATTTATTTAATCAATCCCGTTGCTAATTGATGGTTAAGGGTGTATTATACTAATACAAGCTGCGTTGTACGTGAATCATAATTAAGTTTTAACCTTTAAGCTGTATTAGGGAGTTTTAAAAATTTATGGGAATGACAAGCCTCTGTCTAGATGACTTGGAGGACACGCAGGAACATAATTGCGAACACCCACTTGTTGAAGTGGTGGTTTAAAACTTTCTTATAAATGTAACGGCAAAGGCGGCTGTAAACAAAAACGTAAACCAATTCCGATGAGGGATTGGTTTTTTTGTGTTTTAGGGGGAGGATCTGCACAAGGTAAACCTTGCAAAAAAGCGGAGGCAAGCCTCCGCTATACTGCTGTCATCAAATTTATCGGTTATCAACCTTCTCTGGATACATGTCATGGTTCATGAGGCGGTGCAGCGCCATATCCTCGAACTTTGTTCCCGGTTTACCGTAATTGCAGTAAGGGTCGATGCTGATGCCTCCGCGCGGGGTGAATTTACCCCAGACTTCAATGTATTTAGGCTCCATTAGAGCGATTAGATCCTTCATGATGATATTCATGCAATCCTCATGAAAATCACCCTGATTCCGGAAGCTGAAGAGATAGAGCTTCAATGACTTGCTTTCGACCATTTTTAAGCCTGGAATATAGCTGATATAAATGGCTGCGAAATCAGGCTGTCCAGTAATGGGGCACAGGCTTGTGAATTCTGGACAATTAAATTTTACCCAATAATCATTATCAGGATGCTTATTATCAAAGCTTTCAAGGATGGAAGGATCGTACGTATATTGATAAGTGGTTCCTTGATTGCCGAGCAATGTCACGCCTTCTAGTTCGGATGGTTTTCTGCCTTCATTATTCATTATTTCTTCACCATTTTCTTTTTTTGATAGATGTTAAGACCGTTTTGCCTGAGCTTGCAGGAAGGGCAGCTGCCACAGCCGTCACCAATGATTCCGTTATAGCAAGTCAGTGTATTCGTTCGAATATATTCAAGCTTCCCGAAGCTGTCAGCCATCTCCCATGTCTCCGCTTTGTCGAACCACATTAATGGAGTGTGGATGACAAAGGGATAGTCCATGGCAAGGTTCATCGTGACATTGAGTGACTTGATGAATATATCCCGGCAATCAGGATAGCCGCTGAAATCAGTTTCGCATACACCGGTAATGAGGTGTTTAGCACCCTTTGTTTTCGCCAGAATGCCCGCGAAGGTAAGAAACAGCATATTACGTCCCTCCACAAAAGTAGAGGGAGGTCCGCTTTCACCCTCTGTTATGGCAATCTCGGTCCTTGTGAGTGCATTTGGTGAAAGCTGATTTAATAGAGACATATCCAAAATATGATGCTCGATTCCAAGCTCGTCAGTGATGCTTGCGGCACACTCAAGCTCAAGCCGATGCCGCTGTCCATAATCAAATGTGACAGCAATCACCTCATCGAATTTCTTCATTGCCCAAAATAAACATGTCGTTGAATCCTGTCCGCCGCTGAAAATGACAACTGCTTTATTGGTCATTCCTTATCCTCCTGTCTATCGTATTTCTAAACACCACGCATGTCTTTTGGCCAAATTACTTTATGGACCTGGACTTGAAGTTTGATATCGTGCCACTTGCGGCTAATCATGAATTCAACAATCCGTTTCGGTTCAATGGATTCCACAACCGGGCTCAGAAAGACACGGCATCGTTTCGTTAGCTCGTGTTTATTCACAATTCTCCATGTTTCACGCAAATCGTTATCTGAAGCAATGACAAACTTATATACATCGTCACGGCTGACATATTCGAAATTCTTCTCCTTCATCGTCATCTGCATCCCGCTTGCAGGAAGCTTGTAATCAACAATAAAGTGGATGTTTCCGCTAGGATAACGATCCTTATACTGGCCGATATCGATTGCACCATTTGTTTCAATATGGATGTGAAGTGTTCTATCGCTTGAAAGAAGGTCTAATAATGGAATAATATCCTTCTGTAAGAGGGGCTCACCCCCAGTTAATGTCACATTGCGTGCTCCGCTTTCTTTAATATAGTGATAGATATCCTCTGTGCTTTGTTCCTCGTGGGGGCATGAGCCATCCCAGGAATATGCCGTATCACACCAAGTACAACGCAAATTGCAGCCTTCAAAACGAATGAAGGCTGCCAGCTCCCCAGACGTAGGTCCCTCGCCATCAATGGAAATGAAACGTTCGATTACTCTGAACATACGGGTCCCTCCGAATAGCTGCAGCTATTAGCGGGAGTTTCGAAAACCTCTACTTCACAGACTTGAACACCCATTTCCTTTATGAGCTGATAAATATGTCTGCTCATTTCTTCTGCTGTAGGCCGGTAAGGAACCATATACAAATCAAAATCAGTAGGTCCCTCCTTTAATTGGCGGGCAACTTCCCGTCCCTCATCATTATTCTCAATCAATAGCTTATGGTCGAATAGCTTTTCAATCTTTTTCAAAGCCTGCTTGATGGTTCCGAAATCTTCGACCATTCCTCTAAGCTGACCATCGGTATGTAAGGTGTTGCTTGCTACCTTAGCGATGACTCGGTACCGGTGGCCGTGCAGATTAGCGCATTTTCCGGTATACCCGCTTAAGAAGTGTGCTGTGTCGAACTGAATTTCACTTTTAAGAATAAACATGTCCTTCCTCCTCTATATACACATAAAAAAGGATTTGCAGCCTCAACAAAATCAGCATGCAAATCCTTGAGCGAAAAAGAAAAGAGGCCTAAAAAGGCCCCTATACGCTTCGGTTTACGTGTATATGCCTAGTTTTGTTTAGCGACAGGATGGTCTAACGAACTGTCGTATTCAATTTGAGCTAACTTTACCATAAATAGGTATTTGGCGCAATTCTGAAAAATGAAATTTGATAGGGTGATACTCTAAAAGATATGCTGCTTATACCTCGGTAATGAGGGAGAATTTTATTTGTAGGGGGTTGGGTAATCATGGGGACTTTCAGTTGTGCTAAACGAAAGAAATTTTGATAGATCATAAGCAATGAAGAGGACGGTCTTTTGGAATGATGGTATGATAAATGGGAAGGAAAACGAAATAATGGGGGCAAGGAAGAACGTGAATATAGTGATAATTGGCGCGTCGGGAAAAACGGGACAATTGGTTGTTCAGCAGGCATTAGATGCAGGTCACAAGGTGACGGCATTTATGCGTACGCCGGAGAAGCTTACTTTAGCTCATGAGCGGCTGACAATTGTTCAAGGTGATGCGACTGATAGCGAGGCCGTGAATTCCGCAGTAAAAGGGCAGGACGCTGTTATCTCCTGTGTCGGATCTAATAATGGATTAGGAAAGACGACCATCCTGCGTGAAATGGCCGGTACAGTGGCAGAGGCCATGGCTCGAAATGGTGTAGATAGAATCGTCTATATGGCTTCAGCCGGAATTGACAAAGAAATTCCTGGCATGATAGGAAAGATGACGATGAAGCTATTAGGGAATGTGCTTGAAGACCACCGTAATGCCGTTGAGGTTTATAAATCCTATGATTTCAGATGGACAATCGCAAGGCCGATGGGACTAACTGATAAGCCGTATACAGGGCGTTATGAAGAAACTTTGGAAGGGATTCCGAGCGGAAGCAAGAGTATATCCCGCGCGGATGTAGCGGAGTTTCTCGTCCGTGCCGTTTCTGACGACCAATATATTTATCAATCTGTTGGTCTCGCGTCAAAAGAGTAAAAGAGTAGGGTGCAAGCATAGGCTTGCACCCTTTTTTCATTGATTATTGATAATAGTTTTTCAAGATGTATTGCAAGGACGGCTTGAAATTGACATAGAGACTGAAATTCTCTTTATAGAGAATCTTAGCTATCCTTGGGTTGGCACCGATAAGCTGCACCTTATTTCCGTTCATTAAATGAATCGTTTTAAGGAGATCCATAAATTTATGGAGACCGGTTTCTTCAATGTTGGCAATAGAAGTCAAATCCACCAGGATGTCATCATACTCTCCAATAAAAATGGAGTGCAGAACATTTCCGGAAATGACATGAATCTTCTCCTCGGTCAAATCACCGAATAATGGGATATATCCCATTGTTGCTGTCAAGGGAATGAACGGACCAGATAGAGAGTTCATGCGGTAAATGGTATCCTCGAGTTTTTCCTTTTGCTCATAAAGCTCAAAATCGGTGTTGGCCAATCGGCTCTGCAGATGCATGATTTGGTCCGTATAAATTTGAGTCGTTTTATCCTTTGCAGCGAATAGGATATGCAGTTGATTCTCATGGTCCCAAGATATGAATAAATCAAACAGGGCAAGAGGGTTGTTCCGTGTCTTTAAAACGACCTCAATCGGATTCTGTTCATCCTGCTGCCAAGTGTTTGTGGTTAATTTATTCATACTTTCACTGTCAATGATGTCATCGATTTGCTTTGTGCGCAGGTCAAAGAGATTGAGTGCGCGTGAATTTGAACTGATAATTCTGCCATTTGAGTCAATCACGACATATGGGAGGGGAAGTGGAATATCAATAAGCTGCATTTTCTTTTTCTCCCATATTGTAATTTTTCAGCCAATTATCCAAGGTAGATAAATCGCTCGAAATCAGCGTATTACGGCTAATGTGATTAGTCAGGTCATATTTTGCTCCCAAACGTCCGCCGACAAAGATGGTAGCGGAAGGGGAAATAGCTTCAAGCTGGCTGCAATAGGTCTTCAGCTTAGGTAAGTGGGTGACAATGGAAACAGAAAGGCCGATGACATCTGGTTCCCATTCTGCCGCTGTTTGCAGGGCATATTCCAAAGGCAGGTTAGGACCAAAATATTTCGTGTCCCACCCGTGATCTACGAACAGATAATTAGCCATTTTAAGGCCAAGATAATGCTGTTCCCCTTCTAAGCATAGAAACATGGCCCGCCCTCGTGGAGCTGAATCTTGGCTGGACTTATGGACATTCGATAATCTTGAGAGGACAAAGTCACATATGGCGGTAGCTATGTGCTCATCTGCCACTGTGATTTTGTTGTTCTCCCACAGTAAACCTATACGATGCATGGCAGGAGTAATTATATCTTCGTAGATTGTCAGGATTTCTTCATCCTTGTATGCCTCGATATACTTCCAAGCGAGGACGGTATTACCTTTGAGCAGAATATCAGCAAACTCCGTTCCTTTGAACATAACCTATGCCTCCTCTTTTGCTTTCTCAGCCTCCAATAGCTGTATGCCTTCGGAAAGAAGGGCTTGGTATGTCTTATTTCTATTTGTCGAAAGCTCAGTCACGGGAACATACTGCAACTCTTCTTTCAGGATTTCGTAATTATCCAAAAGCGTTTGCGTTCCCATGTTGAATTTCTGCAAAATGCCGTTAAGCCACTGAGTATAATCAGTGAAGATGGCGATATCGTTCATTTCAGCGGCCGTATGAAGATGGTCGAGGTGATGCTGGTTATCTGCTTTGCATTTTTGGATGCCTTTCTCCCCATAGCGTTCATTTAGGGATGGGTCACGCTCATATATGCGGATGGTTACTTGATCGATTAATTTACTAGTATTCATTAAGTCGCCACCACCTTATATTTATTGATTTTCGGAATGATGGAGGCGAGTTCCTGATCTGGGTACTTCTTTTCGAGCTCATGGATTTGCTTGAATTCCTTGCTTCTTGCCCAATTCAGATAATCCTCTTTTGTTTCAAATAGAAGCTGGACAGTCAGTTCCCCAGGATGGCGGTCATTTTGCAGGAGCAGAAAATCAATAAAGCCTGCAGCTTTATCAACAAGTCTGGAACGTTGCTGATAGATTTGGATAACCTCATTGGCTTTATCGTCTGGAACAAGGAAAGTAGAGAAAACGGTATACATGGTAACCCCTCCTGAAAGAAAAATAATCTGTCATATAATCTATGGGAAAGCACAGGTCCGACTGAAGATGAATAGAAGATACGGTGATGTCAAACGCTAAATAACTTAGTAAAAAAAGGAAAATTTGAATCTATTATAGCATAGTTGATTTCATAACCCAATTATCCAATTTGTTTGCTGGAATGCACCACGTACGTCTTTAGTCGTTTTAGAATTCAAAAAACGTGTTAGATTTCATTACATGATAATAAAAGTAAATTTAAACCTCCTCTATAATTAACGGTAATCAACTCATTTATTCTGAAATCATTCAAGAGGGAGACGTGGTTCTTATGAAAAGGTAAGGTTATCTTACAATGGATTCTATTTGTCTTATGTAAAACATAGTGATAAGTGATGAAATGCTTTGTTTAATCATATTTTAATAGTAGGAGGATTGTGCATGGCGCAAATAGGGAATATTGTCATTTACATAATTATGGCCTGTGCGGTCGCTGGGGCGATAGCGGCGATACGAAACAGTGAGGAGGGACTTGGAAAGCAGTTTATGGAAGGCATACATGCTATTGGACATATCTTCCTGCCCACAGCGGGAATCATGGCCTCAATCCCATTTCTCTCCTGGTTCATTGATAAGGTTTGCGGGCCATTGTTTGCAAGTATTGGTGCTGACCCTGCCATTGCTGCTACGGCCATATTAGCGACAGATATGGGCGGCTATCAACTCGCAGAAGTGTTGAAAGAATCTTATGAGGGATGGATGATGGCGATGGTTGTTGGGTTCATGGCTGGCGCTACCATTGTCTTCTCTATACCGATGGGGCTTGCAATGCTTGATAAGCGAGACCATAAATATATGGCCTTAGGCGTTATGTCCGGAATTCTGACAGTCCCTATCGGAGCATTCATCTCTAGTGTCATCATTCTTCTATCAAATTCAAAGATTCGTGATATCATCTCAACGAATAGTTCCTCCACCTATGAATTTACCATTAGTTACTTAGCCATCTTGGCTAATCTTACTCCGTTATTTGTCTTTGTTATCATACTTGCTCTTGGTCTATACTTTCTTCCAGATTTAATGGTCAAGCTCTTCATGGTATTCGGTTACTTGATGGATGCTGCGATTAAGCTGATTCTTGTTTTCTCTATTGTTGAAATTTTTACCGGTCTTTTCTCTAAAACTATCGGCTGGTGGGGATTTGATCCGATTATTGCTGATGGAGAAGACCAATTCCGTGCCTTGGAGGTTGCAGGTAACATCGGAATCATGCTGGCGGGCGCTTTCCCGATGATTTACTTGATTCAAAAATATGCTGGCAAGCCTCTTGAATCATTTGGCAGGAGGTTCGGACTCAGCAAAGAAGGAAGCGCTGGCTTGCTTGCAACGGTTGCGAATATTTTGGCCATGTTTAAATTAATCAAGACAATGCCTCCTAAGGATAAAGTCATTAACATCTCCTTTGCGGTTTGTGCAGCGTTCTTGCTTGGAGATCATCTCTCCTTTACGGCGAACTTTCAGCCTACATTGATTCTGCCTGTCATTATCGGAAAATTAACAGCAGGAGTAATTGGAATTGCTTTTGCCTATTGGCTTTCTGTCCCAAAAGCACTGGAGCTCGAGAAAAAGGATAGAGCATTGGGGATTATCGGTGAGAACGAATACCTTGAAGCCAGGGTGGAAAAGGAGGCGTCAGCTGAAGTCAAAATAGGTTAAAGAGGTGGGAACATGGAACCTTATAATGAATCTCTGCTAAGCGCTGGAATCGATATCGGTACAAGCACAACCAAGATTGTCGTTAGTCTATTGTTCCTTTCAAATGTATCTGGATCAGGTCATGTGCCGAGGCTTGAGATTACAGGGCGGAAAGTTATATATAAGAGCCCTGTTTACCGAACGCCTTTGCAAACAGAATCCATTCTTGACTATCAGGCGATAATGGATATCATCCATCAGGAGTATCGGGAAGCAAATATTCATATAGAGGACATCCAAACAGGGGCCGTTATCATTACTGGGGAATCAGCCATAAAGGAAAATGCAAGACAGCTGGTCTCACAGCTGGCGTCAAGCGCAGGTGATTTCTTGGTAGCAACTGCAGGACCGGACCTAGAGGGGATTTTAGCTGCTAAGGGCTCAGGTGCCCTCTCGTATTCTCAAACAACAAAAAAGGTGACAGCAAATATCGATATTGGAGGAGGAACGGCTAATATTGCAGTGGTGAAGAATGGAGAACTTTGCGGTACCTGCACGTTGACGATTGGAGGGAGGTTAATTGAATATCGAGAGGGACTGCCGGTTGTATCGGAAACCATCCGTCCCCTTTTAAAAGAGAGGGGGTGGGACCCTGTAAGAGACCGAAAGATGATAACCACTTATATGGCAGATGTGCTTGCACGAGCAGTTAATCGATCTCTTGAGAAAGAGGATGAGATGCTCCTCCTTGGTCATGCTCCTGATTGGGAAGAGTCGGTTGAGGCCGTTATGTTCTCGGGAGGCGTAGCAAGCTGTATGTATCCTGATCCGGAAAAGAAGGGCTCTTTTGATGATATCGGTGCCGATCTGGCTTGTGCCTTACTTCAGTCAGCGGAATGGAAACGCTGGGATTGGGTAGAGCCAGTTGAAACGTCTAGAGCAACAGTCATTGGGGCGGGTACCCAGACAACCGAGGTCAGTGGTGCGACAATTATGGTCGATGAAGAAGATTTGCCTCTTTCTAATCTGCCAGTGCATAGGGTCAGCTTTTCTGAGGGCTTTAAGAAAGGAATCTTAAGCCTTCCTGCAGAAATTCGTAAAGCCAGCTCCATGCATGTTTTTTCAGGAGAGCCCCATGCTTTTGCTCTCTATTTAAAGGATTTACCGTATCTTTCGTATAAGAATATAAAAGAACTAGCCGACTGCTTGTTAACTCATCTGCATACCGAGCCGCTCGTAATCGTTCTCGAGCAGGATTATGCTAAGGTTCTTGGTGCTTCAATGAAGTATCAGGAACCAAATAAAAAGCTCGTATGTATCGATCAAGTTGATATGAAGCACGGAGACTATGTGGATATAGGAAAGGTATTGAATATGGGGGTCGCGATGTTCGTGGTAAAAACATTGGCTTTCGGCCAATAAGGAAGGGGAGAAGTCTGAATGAAAATGGATGTGACAATCGGAAATCATGCTTATTCTTTTTCCTCGCTAAAGGAAGTGTTCGCAAAAGCAAATGAAGAAAAATCAGGTGACAGGCTTGCCGGCATTGCAGCGGAAAGTGTACAGGAGCGGATTGCCGCTAAGAAGCTGCTGAGTACATGGACACTGGGGGATATCAGGGATCGTCCGCTGCTGCCACTAAAACAGGATGAAGTATCAAAAATTATCGAAGAGCAAATCGATGAAGAAGTATATGCGTCAATAGAACGCTGGACAGTTAGTGATCTTAGAGAGTACATATTGGACGATCGAACGGGTGATCCGGAAATCAAACGAATCGCAAGCGGACTTAACAGTGAGATGATTGCGGCCATGACAAAAATCATGTCCAATCTAGATCTGATTCATGCAGCTAACAAAATCGAGGTCATTACGACATGCTGCACGACAATTGGGCAAAAAGGGACGCTTGCCTCAAGGCTTCAGCCAAATCATCCGACAGATAGTGTAGAGGGGATGCTTGCTTCGTTGAAAGAGGGGCTAGCATATGGGGTTGGTGATGCTGTCATTGGTATTAACCCGGTCATTGATACGGTCGACAATGTTAAAAGGCTGCTGGAAGCCTCCAAGACTTTTATAGCAGACTGGAAGGTACCCACGCAGAATTGTGTACTTGCGCATGTGACGACCCAAATGAGTGCAATTGAAGCGGGAGCACCTGCTGATTTGATTTTTCAGAGTATAGCTGGCTCGGAGGCAGCCAACCGTTCCTTTGGAATTTCTGCTTCTATGCTGAAGGAGGCGAGCCATATGATGCAAGCATCTGGCAAAGGGGCTGGTGTGAATCAACTTTACTTTGAGACAGGGCAAGGCTCCGAATTATCAGCTGAAGCCCATTTTGGAATCGACCAGCTGACAATGGAGGCGCGGAATTATGGCTTCGCAAAATATTTTAACCCGTTCATCGTGAACACGGTTGTAGGCTTTATCGGGCCGGAATACTTGTATGACAGCAAACAGGTAATCCGGGCTGGTCTTGAGGATCATTTTATGGGGAAAATGCATGGCCTGCCAATGGGGGTTGATGTGTGCTATACCAATCATATGGTAGCTGACCAGAATGATATGGAGGATCTTGGTGTGCTGCTCTCGGCAGCAGGGGTCAATTTCTTGATTGCAACACCGATGGGTGATGACTGTATGCTAAATTATCAATCTCTTAGTTATCATGACATCGCAACATTGAGACAAACTCTTGGGAAGGAGCCGTCCCCAGAGTTCAAGACTTGGCTTGAGAATACAGGAATATTGGAGGGCGGCAAACTTAGCCGGATAGCGGGGAATCCACTTTTATTTTCTTGAAAGGAGGAAAATGATGAAACAAACGGAGAACGAGCTAAGAGCCTCAACCCCTGCACGGATTACGGTTGGGAGGGCAGGAGTAAGAGCGAAGACAGATGCGGTGCTGTCTTTTCGTTATGACCATGCGGCGGCAGTGGATGCTGTATATGGAGAGGTTAGTGAGACGGTGCTCTCTGAACTTGAATTATTTACGGTCAATACACTTGCGACTGAAAAAGATGTTTATTTAAGGAGACCGGATTATGGACGCAAGCTTTCTTCTGAAGCGGTCGATATCATCAAGAAACGATGCATTAAGGGAGCTACCGTTCAAATTGTTGTTTCGAATGGATTGAGTGCGAATGCCATTAATGAAAATGCAATTGATTTGTATGGAGCCCTCATACAGTCGCTTGAATTGGCAAATCTTGATATTGGAACATCGTTTTATGTTGAAAAAGGCCGTGTGGCTATTATGGATCATATAGGAGAGATACTAAGCCCGAAAGTAGTCGTTCTTTTAATTGGAGAGAGGCCTGGATTGGTTAGTGCGGAATCGATGAGTATTTATCTTTGTTATAGGCCAAATGCGAAGACGATAGAATCAGACCGGATGGTTATATCTAACATCCATCAAGGAGGCACGAACCCGGCTGAGGCAGGTGCCCATTTGGCAGATGTCATTCAAAAAGTCCTTCATTATGAAGCGAGCGGGATTCAGCTCGTTGAGATAGAACGTCAAAAAAAAGCTTGAGCACCCTTTAAAGTGCTCAAGCTTTTTTGCTTATTAGGTAGATTAATTGAAAGGGGGATTTTATATCTAACTTTTTACTTGGTGCTCAACATCTTTCTAGCTGATATTTTCTTAGCTTTATCATAACACTGAGCAATTTTCATATGCTCCTCTATCATTCCTTGGCTTCAATCGGCCGTTTGCTAAGGAAATGGAGGGTGATAGTGTAACCGTGGATTAAAGCCGGCATTTAAGTAATGATCCATTATTAAAAAATACTATGTCAGGCTAACTGCCTGTGTGAAAATCATTCTTTCGTATGAGTTTGAAGCATGGGGTCAGTATATATAGATTAGAAGATGTTATTAGATAATAGGGATATCGTTTGATTTTTGTTAAACCTAAGATAGATTTTTTGTGATTTTCAAACAGCGGTGTTATTCTATGTTCTATTATTACCGAGTCAATTACTAGGAATTAAGTGATGGTTGTAATGAAATGTTGAATATTAGAATAATTGGAGGTACTTATAAATGACGAATGTATTAATAGTAAAGGCCAATGATCGTCCGGCAGCGGAAGGCATCTCCAGTAAGATGTATGAGGTTTTCCTGGAAACCCTACGAGAAGAAGGGCAACTGAATGTTTCTACCTATGATGTTTTTAAAGAAGACACTCCATATTTCGGACAGACCTTATTTGATGCCTTTGGCAAGATTCAATCTGGTGAGGAGCTGACAGAAGATGAAGGTCGCTTACTAAAAGCAAGGCAAAAAGCCATGGACGCCTTTGCAGGTGCGGATGTCATCGTGTTTGCGTTCCCTCTTTGGAATCTAACCATTCCCGCGAAGCTGCAAACCTTTATCGATTATATTTATGCATCAGGGTTCACCTTTAAGTATGATGCTGAAGGTAATCTTGTACCATTGATGCCGGATAAAAAAATCATTCTTCTAAATGCGCGCGGAGGTATTTACTCTACTCGAGAAATGCAACCTATGGATATGAGCGTCAATTATATGAGAACGGTATTCGGGTCATTGTTTGGAATGGACATTGTGAACGAGGTCATCATTGAAGGCCATAACGCACAGCCAGACCGTTCTCTAGAGATAATTGAAGAAGGAATGGAGAGGGTGCGTGAGGCAGCGCGCGACCTGTCACGTGTATATCAAAACCAATAAAAAGATGAGATGCGCAATCGGCGAATTAGTCGGTTGCTTTTTTCTTGCTTGCTAAAAAGACAAAGCGATTCAAATCACTCTGCCTTCTTCTGCTGCTCACTATATAATTCATATTGATAGGCTACCCATTTACAGTGCGGATTCGTTTGAAGATTCTTCAGCAATCCTTGGACCACTGCAGGAGGTAAGGTCATTTCCTCCAGGTTATCACATAATAGTTCAATCGATTGCCTGATAATTACATCGCTTATGTCATTTTTCGTCTTCAACAGCAAATCGTTAAGCTGTTCTTTTGAAGGGGATAGATAGCATAGCTTAGAAGTGCTGAAATACTCTTCCGTGATAAAAGGAATGCTTGCATGCCGCGCGAGTATCGCTGTTTTCTCTGCAAGGGAACGACACAATAGTTCCAGGTCAATCGGATAATTGGATGTGACAGATAATTCAGGATAGAATTTAGAGAACCCCTTAATTGTATAGGCTAAATCTGCCCGCAGGTCTTCCTTTAGCTGCGGGAATTGTGTGTCAATGATTGAGAAAATAATCGTATTTATGAACTCATCGTATTTATTCATCGCCAGGAAGATATCGTGGTTGAGTGCAGGTATGTTTTCTTTCATGAAGATTTTCGCATAATGGGATTTTTCCTGGAATTGGCTAAAGGATGAATAGAAGAAGCTATAGAGTAATTGGTCTGTCTGTTGGGTTTGTCTGACTGCACGGTCAATCTCTGCGACAAACTCGCTGATAAAATGTTCGATTATAGCAAAAATCAGTTCATCCTTTGATGTAAAGGAAAGATAAAAAGCCCCTTTTGATATGCCGCATCGATCTGTAATCTGTTTGATAGATGTCGCTTCAATGCCGTTTTCAGCAAATAATTCCAATGCTGTATCCATGATTAGCTGTTTCTTTACCATGTGAACACTCCTGACTAAATTGTTGACATATGACCAGTCGGTCATTATTATAAGTAATTGTAGGAATTAAGTCAATTGCACAAAAGATGTGATTTGGCAGACAAGTAGAATGTGAGAAAAATTACATATATGAGGATGGTGTAAAATTGAAAGGTTTAGTCAACTTTGTCCTGAAAAATAAACTAGCTGTCTGGTTATTGACAATCATCATTACAGCTTCAGGTATTTATTCAGGAACGAGAATGAAGATGGAGTCCATTCCTGATATCTCCATTCCTTACCTAATGGTTATGGATGTTTATCCTGGTGCGACCCCAGAGCAAGTAATGAATGATGTTTCGATTCCAATGGAAAAAGCAGTGGAGAGCTTAGAGGATGTCAAGGCTGTTTATTCAACCTCTTCTTCAAATGTTTCCCAAGTACAAGTGGAATATGACTATGGCGTTGATATGGATGAGAAGAAGAGAGAGCTTCAGTCTGCACTCGATAACGTGAATCTCCCAGAGGACGCTGAAGAGCCATCCATCATGTCAATCAGTTTAAATATGATGCCAATCATAGCATTGTCTGTCAGCAGTACGGAAGAGGATATTGTGGAATTAACCTCAACGGTTGAAGACATCATCCTGCCAAAGATTGAGAAAATTGACGGAGTAGCATCAGCTTCTATCACTGGTCAGCATATTGAAGAGGTCAACTTCACTTATGATAAAGAGAAGATGGCTGAGCTGGACTTAAAAGAAGATGATGTCAAACAAATGATTCAAGCGAGTGATATGGCTATATCACTTGGATTATATGAATTTGAAGATGCTGAGGAAGCTATCAGTATTGACGGCAAGCTGAAAACGGTCGATGAACTGAAGGAAATGCTTATCCCGGTAACCCCTTCTCAAACAAACCCGGCTCCATTCGTGAAGCTTGGCGATATCGCTGAGATTGAAACGGTTGGTAAGGTAGAGTCTGTTTCCCGGACAAACGGTGAGGACGCCATTGCGATTCAAATCGTGAAAGGCCAGGAGGCAAACACTGTAACAGTAGCAAACGCTGTGAAGGATTTAATTGAAGAAGAGCAAGAAAGAATCGACGGACTTAAGATTGATGTAACCCTTGACCAGGGAGAGCCAATTGAAGAATCAGTCTTCACGATGGTTGAAAAGGCTTTGTTCGGCGGCTTGATTGCTGTATTGATCATTCTTTTATTCCTGCGTGATCTGAAGTCTACTATTATCTCTATTATTTCTATTCCAGTATCCGTGTTTATGGCCTTGCTGCTATTGAATTGGCTGGATATCACATTGAATATTATGACGCTTGGAGCGATTACGGTCGCTATCGGACGGGTAATCGATGACTCCATTGTCGTGGTTGAGAATATATACAGGCGAATGCATTTGAAGGATGAGAAGCTTCATGGTCGCGCATTAATTCGCGAAGCAACCCTTGAAATGTTTAAGCCGATTCTTTCATCCACATTAGTAACCGTTGCTGTATTTGCACCGATGGTTTTTGTTGGAGGAATGGTGGGTGAATTGTTTGTACCTTTCGCACTTACAATGACATTCGCGCTTGGAGCATCGTTGCTTGTTGCAATCACCATCGTTCCCGTCTTGTCACATACTCTGTTCCGCAAGAAATTGTATGGTGAGAGGGAAGAGAAGCAGCATAAAGAAGCTGGAAAACTCGCAATCTGGTATAAAGGTGTATTAGAAAAAGCCTTAAATCATAAAGTGATTACATCCATCATCGCGATTGTTCTTCTAGTGGGATCACTTGCTTTAATGCCGCTGATTGGTTTTAGTTTCCTAGGCTCAGAGGAAGAGAAAACGATGTATGTAACCTATACTCCAGCAACCGGTGAGCTTGAGGATAAAACACTTGCCAATATTGAAGAAGTCGAAAAAGAATTGATGAAGAATAAGGATATTGAAACCATTCAAGTATCGGTCACAGACAGCGAAAGTGCAGACCCGGCAGCCATGATGATGGGCGGCAGCGATGGTGCGTTAATGTTCCTTATCTTTGATCCTGATATGGAGGACTTCGCCTCAGAGAAGGAAAAAGTGGAAGAGTATCTCTTCAACCTCAATCAATCAGGTGAATGGAAAACACAAGACTTTACATCCATGTCTGTAGCATCAAATGAAGTAAGCTATACGCTTTACAGTGAAGACTTAGATGATCTGAATAAGGCAGTCAAAGAGGTCGAGTCAGCTTTAGCAGATATTGATGGATTAGAGGATATTGAATCCGATGCAGAAAATCCTTATGTAGAGAATACCTTTATAGTCGATCAAGAAAATGTGCTCCAATATGGATTGACAACTGCTCAGATTGTTCAGGCGCTTAATGAGGATTCCTCGAAGGAAGTATTGACAACTGTTGAAAGCAATGGTCAAGACATTGAGGTAATCGTTCAGCAAGAGGCAAAAACAACTGCGAAAAACCTGGAGGAATTACTGGAGACGGAGATTCCGACAGCAACTGGCACTCCAATGCCGCTGTCTGAGCTTGTAGAAGTAGAAGAAGGAACAACATTAAATACATTATCTCGAAACAAGGGAGAATATTATGCTACTGTGAGCGGAACAATCACAGATAAGGATATCTCGAAAGCTACCTCTGCTGCGGATAAGAAGATTGAAGAATTAGATTTGCCGAAGGGTGTTACGACTGGGGTTGAAGGTGTGGCAGCTGATATGTCTGAAACCTTTACACAGCTAGGAATAGCGATGATTGCCGCTGTTGCCATTGTGTATTTCATCCTTGTCGTGACATTCCGTGAAGGACTCGCGCCATTTGCGATTCTCTTCTCCTTGCCGTTTGCCGTTATCGGTTCATTTGTCGGTCTGTACCTAACCGATCTAACCATTTCCGTTTCTGTTATGATGGGTCTCCTAATGTTAATTGGGATTGTTGTCACAAACGCAATCGTACTTGTCGACAGGATTATCCATATGGAATATGAAGGAATGGAAATGCGTGAAGCGATTCTTGAGGCCGGAGTGACTCGTCTCCGTCCTATCCTGATGACAGCTATTGCCACCATCGGTGCCATGCTTCCAATGGCACTAGGTAATGGCGGAGGCGGCCTTGTTTCTCAAGACCTGGCCGTGACAGTTATTGGCGGATTGGTTTCATCAACAGCATTGACATTGGTAATCGTACCAATCGTTTATGAAATCCTCTCCAAAATGCTTAAGAAAAATCGTAAAGATATACGCGAAGATTGATCAATAAAATAATGAAGCTCCGCCGGTATTTACCGGCGGAGCTTTTTGCTGTTTAGAAGCGGGCGACTGCTTTATATTGCAAGCCCACTTTAGCAACCGCTGCGGGGTCTAGGCAATTTCTTGCATCCATGACAAGAGTGCCTTTCATCAGCTTCTTCATCCTCTTAAGGTCAGCTAGCTTGAACTCGTCCCAATCTGTCGCAATGATGACGACATCAGCATCAGTCAATGCCTCCTCCATCGCCTTATGTTCTGTCACGTTTTCAATTGAAACGGGCAGATGCGCTTTTGGGTCATAGGCGTGAATTTCTGCACCCAGATTGCTTAATTGCTCTATGAGCGCGATGGCTGGTGAATAGCGGGTATCGTCCGTGTTCGGTTTGAAGGCAATGCCGAGGACGGCTATTTTTCTTCCGGCCATATCAGGAAATGTTTCTTTTAATTTTGTTAAATAGAGGTCGACTTGGGTAAGGTTTATTTCTTGCACGGCTTGCAAGATGAGCGGCCTGATATTTTTCTTCAGTGCACTATGCTCCAGTGAACGGACATCCTTTGGGAAACAAGAGCCGCCATAACCGATGCCTGATTGCAGGAAATGTGGGCTGATTCTTGGATCTAGTCCGATGCCTGTTACTACATCCTCTATGTTAACGCCATATGAGTCACATATCTTTGCGATTTCATTGATAAACGATATTTTCGTGGCAAGAAACGCGTTGGATGTATATTTGATCATTTCCGCCCCGGATAAGCTCGTCACGACAAAGGGCGATGGCAGTTTTTTGTAGATTTCTTTCATGATATGAAGAGAACGGTCATCTGTATCCTTTTTTCCAATCACGATTTTATCAGCATGGAACATATCCTGTAAGGCGGAACCTTCACGCAGGAATTCCGGGTTTGAGACAACAGAGAATAGAGTTGCATCAAGTCCTTTTTCAATCAATTTATCATGAATCCACTCATTTGTCCCAGGGGGAACCGTGCTTTTCGTAACGATCGTTGTATATGAAGTAATCGTTTCGGCCAATTGGTCGATGACTGACTGCACATAGGTTAGGTCGGTTTGTCCGTCCGGCATGGCGGGAGTACCGACCGCGATGAAGATAACGGATGATTGCTTGATGGCTGCTCTTGGGGAAGAGCTGAAGGAAAGCCGTTCCTTGTTCTTCTTGACCAATTCCTTTAAACCGGGCTCATATATCGGGATCTCTCCTCGTGTAAGTGATTGTACTCTCTCTTTATTCGTATCCACGCAATAAACAGCATGGCCTAAATCAGCTAGCACGGCTGCCTGCGTTAAGCCGACATATCCGGCGCCGATTACACAAATATTCATAATGCTAACCCTCCCGATGATTTGGTACTCCTTATCTTATTAAGAGAGGTGGATAAGCGTCCCTTGCATATGCCTAATTTCAACAAATAACGTGTCCGCTTCCTGTTTTGTGAATATGATATAGCAATCGTGCCAAGAAAGGGGGAGAGATATTGATTAAAAAAGCCATCATCCCTGCAGCGGGATTTGGTACAAGGAGTTTGCCAGTAACGAAGGTCGTCCCGAAGGAATTATTCCCTATCGATAATAAGCCTTCCATCCAATATGTCGTTGAGGAGGCAGCTGCAGCCGGCATAGAACAAATCTTAATCATTGTATCCAGATCAAAGAATTTAATCATCGATTACTTTGACCACTCAATGGAGCTTGAAATGTTCCTGCAAAAGGCCAATAAATCGGCCTTGATGGAGAAAGTGAAATTACCCGATATTAAGTTTTATTCAACAAGACAGCCGTTTGCACGAGGGTTGGGAGATGCCGTGAGACTAGGGAGAGAATTCGTTGGGAATGATCCTTTTGCAGTATTGCTCCCAGATGACATCATTGTTGGGGGCGGATTAGAAGAATTGACTAAGGTATACAATGAAACGAAAAGCCATGTAGTCGCCCTGAAAACAGTGGAAGAAGAGTTTTTGAAGAATTACGGCGTTGTTCAAGTGAAACAAGAGCGAGATGATGTATATGAAGTCCTGGATATTATTGAAAAACCGCAGACGAATCCGCCTTCTAATTTAGCGGTCATTGGCCGTTACGTATTTAATCCTTCTATCATGGATGCACTCGATGAGCAAAAGCCAGGGGCAGGGGACGAAATACAGCTGACAGACAGCATAAAGAAAGTGCTTGATTCAGAGAAATGTCATGGGAAGCTTCTTTCAGGCGAGAGGTATGATATCGCTATGACGGAGGAATATATTGCCCTGCAACGTTATTTGCAGGATATGAAAAAATAATGTCTTAAGAGTGGACAAGACAGCTTAATTTAATGTAGCAACCGTCAGTAGATTGGCGGTTGCTTCAAAACGCCTTTTTAGCCTTTTTATGGACAAATGTATATACGGATGAAGGGGAGGGAGCATTTATTAAATTAATGGGGTGGTTGTGGAGTGTTTATCAGAGAATGCTATGCCAGTTGAAGGAGAGATTAAATTTAAGGAGGGATAAAATGGAACCTCGAGGTGGGTATTATTCCAAGAAATTACCAGATGTGATGAGCGAGTATAATTTGTCTATAGAAGATTATGAAATTATTAAAGAACTAAAGTATGATAAGGTCTGGCTTGTGAAGGATAAGAAGTACGGCAGGAAGTTGGTTGTCAAAAGGCTTGAAAAAACCAAATCCGTATTCCCCATCCTCTTACATCAGAAATTAGATAAAAGCAATCTGTTAGTACCTCCAGTTATTCTTTCTCGGGATGGAGAGGCATATGTTCAGATAAAGGAACGGTATTTTTATGTGAATGAATTTGTTGGATCATTGAAGAAGATTTCTACTGATAGGCGGATTGAGGCACTTGCCGCATTTCATAAGACGGCGAGATTCAAAGAGTTAAGGGGAATAGATGAAGGCTTAGAGGAAGAGGGACTGGAGGGATTCCTGAATGATTATTCCTTGAAAATCAAGCAAATGTGCGATTGGGGAGAATCAGTCAAAAATCCGGCTTTGAAAAAGAAATTAGTTGAGATGGAACGTATGGGCAAAAAGATTTATCAACTTATTCAAAGTTATGATGTGAAAAGTTACCTGCAAAAGATGAAAGACAAACATAGCATCTGTCATGCCGACTATAATATGAATAATGCTTATTTAACGAAAGAAGGCAAGTCCCTGATCTTGGACTTTGATTTCGCAAATTTTGGTCCTCCAATTTATGACTTTCGTTTCTTAATGGAATCGTTGATGCGTAAGGAAGACCAAGATATGAAAAAGATGCTTGTCAGCTTATTTACCATCTATTTCGATAAGCTTCCGGAAGATAGACGATATAGAGATCTCTATCTTCTTGATTCCATGTTTCCGCATGATTTTTATAGCCAAGTGTCAAGCATTGTCAATAAAGAAGGTTTAAATGGACTGGAGAAAAATAAAAAACGGTTGATTCAGTTGGCAGGTCGTGAAAAGAAAAAATATCGATTCCTATTGAAGGAGGAATTGAAGTGAAGACAATCGCCGTTTATATTAAGGAGAAGATAAAGAATCACCAACGGTTTATCTATAATCAAATTGTTCATATCAAGCGTTTTCGAATGATTGTGCTCGGTCCTTTTGATCAAACGAAGGATACCCAATATCCTTTTAAGAACTTCTACAATATTGATAAAATCGATGATTTACAGAAATTCTTTCATGAGATGAATGTCATTGCCATTCATGCGCATCATGGTGCACATGCTGTTGAAATTCTGCCCGTAGCCGAGAAATATAAGATTCCTTTGATTGTCAGCATCAGAGGAAGGGATGGGTCAGCAGAGCCTGAGATTATTGAGCAAAGTATGAAAAGATATGTATCATTGAAGGAATATGGAGCGATGTTTATCCCAGTTTGTGAATATTTGGCGGATGGATTGAAGCGTATGGGTTTTCCTGAGGAGAAAATTCATGTGTTATACGGTGGTATTGAACTTGACCTCTTCCCGTTTATTGAGCATACCCTGCCGAAGAAAGGGGAGATACGTATCCTTTCAGTGGGAAGACTAGTCGAGAAAAAAGGACATGAGGCATTAATCCATGCCTTTAACCTTATTCACTTTCTTTACCCTAACGCACGGCTTCATATCATTGGGGAAGGTCAAAATAAACAGAAGTTAGCGGCTTTGATTGATCAGCTCATGCTAAATGATGCTGTTATCCTGAGAGGAGCCTTGACCTCTCCGCAAATTGCTGAGGAATTAAAGAAAGCCCATATTTTCTGTCTAGCCAGCCAAAAGGCTTCAAGCGGTGATGTGGAAGGCATTCCGAATGCCATTAAGGAAGCAATGTCGATTGGGATTCCGATTGTCACGACATTGCATGCCGGCATCCCGGAAATCATGAAGCATTTGGAAACGGGCTATTTGACGACTGAGAAGGATGTGCTGGCGCTAGCGAGAGGATTTCTTTATTATATCGAGAATCCGGGCGTATGGAGGAGCATTACCCGGAAGGCCCGAGCTGTGATTGAAGAAAAATTTGACTTCAAGAAACAAATAAAAGAACAAGAGCGTCTGTATTCGCTCATTCAGTCAATGAAAACTGATAGCAGAAGTAGTGAGAGGCTCGAATAATAATTTCGAGCCTCTTTATTTGCTTGAACAGTCAGCAGCTCTTTGTTTTACTAAAAACTTTCGTATTGCAAGAAAGATTTCTAATCAAATCTGCTACATCTGAATTAAGGTAAATTGCATCTAGATAGGTCGATTTCATAGGGCGAATAGAAAAGGCTATCTGTATGTAGCAGATAGCCTTTTAATGACGCATTATTTCTTGCCGGAAGGCTCGCTTTGGAGCGATTGGATGACTAATGGCTTGGGATTGTATTTTCTCTTCAGGAATTCATTTTGCACAATCAAGAGCAATCCGCTTGTTGACCAGTAGAGCGGAAGGGCAGCTGGTGCCGAGAATGAAATGAACATAATCATCATTGGGGAGATAAGTCCCATAATCTTCATCTGTCCTTGTTGCTCAGCAGGCATCTGGCTCATGGACATCTTAAATTGCAGATAGTATACCGCACCAGCAATCAATGTCATAATCACATCTGATTCTCCCAGATTAAACCAAAGAAAACTGTGGGTAGCGATTTCTGCAGACCCTTGAATCGCATAGTAGAACCCCATAAGAATGGGCATTTGGATAAGCATTGGCAGGCAGCCCATATTGAGCGGGTTTATGCCCTGTGTTTGATAAAGCTTCATCAATTCTTGCTGAAGCTCGGATTTCTCGGCCATATCAGTCGCCTTTTGCAGCTTTCCTTGGATGGCCATAACCTCAGGCTGGATTTTTTGCATTTTAATCTTCATTTCCATCTGTGACTTTTGCTGTTTAGCCATTAATGGAAACAATAGCAGGCGGATCATCAAAGTTGCAAGGATAATGCTAAGTCCGTAATTGCCATTAAATAATTGTGCACTGAATTCCATTAGATGAGTCAGCGGTGAAACAACCATTTGGTGGAAGAAGCCATCTCCTTGAGCATTTGCTGAACAACCTGTTAACAATAATGGAATGAATAAGAGAGCCATTCCTTTTTTCACTTAAATTCCTCCTCAAAGTTTGTATTGGTTTATACAACTGAGAAGGAATGGTTATCTTCATTATCCGTAGGCATGACTTTTAATCGGAAAATCGTGAAGAAACGCTGTGTTTTTCTGCGATCGTCAATAATTCGTTTATCATTAAATATGTGTATGGATGTTTGGGACAAGCCGGTCGTCTGATTTTCTGCGTAAGTGCTGCTGTGATAGGAAACATACATCACAACAACCGGGAAGACAATCGTCAATAAATAGGCAGCTAGCATAGCCTGCCGGATGGCTTGATAATCAAAGTCCATGAGTAATTCAAACATGGCACATCTCCAATTTATCAATATGCGTTCGATTCTTTTTTTACATTATATCAGATGATCGTCCAAATGTTGAGGGGCTGATTTTGACACAAATTGAAAGCAATTTCTCAAAATGATTGATAATGATAATTATTTTCACTTATAATGATGGAAGAGGATTGGAAAATTGTTTATCGATCTTGAATAGAGGAGATAAAAATGAAGGAATTATTTGATATAACAATTATTGGCGGAGGCCCTGCTGGGCTATATAGTGCTTTCTACAGCGGTTTGAGGGGAATGAAGACAAAGATTATAGAATCTCAGGGTATGCTCGGAGGAAAGGTGAGGATATACCCGGAAAAAAGAATCTGGGATGTTGGCGGACTTCAACCTGTATTGGCGCAGGAATTCTGCGAAAACCTAATTGAACAGGGGCTTACCTTTAACCCGACGGTCTGTCTAAATCAAAAGGTTGAAAGAATTGATAAAGATGGAGATTTGTTCATAATTACAGCAGGAGATGGTACTCATCATTATTCGAAAGCCGTTATCCTGGCTAATGGAAGCGGCATCATTTCTCCGCAAAAGCTGGAGGTTGAAGGAGCTCATAAGTATGAGTTAAGTAATCTTCATTACACAGTTGGCAGGCTGGAGCGATTTCGAGGCAGACATGTGCTAATTTCAGGCGGCGGAAATACAGCCATTGACTGGGCAGTGGAGCTCATGTATGTGGCGAAGAGTGTGACCTTGGTTTATCGGAAGGAAGAATTATCAGCTCATGAGGCCCAGGTGGAGAAATTGCAGCAGAACGGTGTGAACATAATTCTCAATGCAAAAATCACCTCGCTGCAACCAAAAGAGGGAACGGATTGTATAGGTGCAGTCTTGATTAACGTGAATGGAAAGAATCAAATCCTCGAAATTGATGATGTTCTAATCAACCATGGCTATAACCGAGAATCATCTGTCAGCTTCGCTCCAGACATGGAGCCGACAAAGCAAGGGGACTATTATGAATGCACAGGGAGAGGTACCCTTTCCACCGAAGGGATATTCGCGGCTGGCGACAATATTGCCTATGACGGGAAGGTATACTTACTTCTTGGCGCTTTTCAGGATGCAGTTAATGCGGTAAATAGCGCTAAGCAATATATCGACCCATCAGCCCATCCATCAGGCATGGTTTCTTCCCATAATGAAGTGTTTAAGACGAGAAATGAACAAATTTTAAAAGAACGGCTTGGAAGCTGCTGATTTGGCAAGAGTCAGTGTTCCAAATTGAAAAAGCTCCTATTCATGCTTATATGAATGGGAGCTTTTTTTCAGTTAATTTCTATCCTGATGGAGCTTTGTCATAACAAGCGATGTAAGGAGTATCAACTCGAATGCATTTGTAATTGCGGCACTTTCAACCGGAATATCTACCATGCTGCCGACCAGCATAAGCGCTACCCCGATAAACATCCAAAACCATCCCGTCCGTTTCCACAGAATGATAGATGATACTAATAGGGCAAGCGTGACCATCAAAATCATGATAGGCGGGCCAGATGGAGAATTGGTTGATGCGTAGCTTAATACTCCGTATTTCACCTCAGCTTCCAGAGAAAGATTGAGCAGCACCGTAACCAGTTCGACCATAAAGGCAGCGAACGCATAAACAACAGTTATCCAGAGGGCAGCAGAAGTGTTGGCCCAATTAACTCGGGCCCGGCGCAGGATACCTAAGGAAAAAACAATCAATAGAGGGGTGAAAATGGCATGCATCCAATAGCGCGCTGTATTCAAAACCTCCAATGTTTGCCCTTCTCCTATCCATGATCCTACCCCAAGAATGGTATTGTCATAAATCAATGGCAAAATCACTAGGATGAGCACATTGGACAAGGAAGCAATCCCGTTACGTTTCATACTCCTAACCATGATAATAAAAAGAGCCAAATAAGCGAGAGCGTACATTAAATATAACCATATATCCATATATTAACCTCCTCCTATAGTAAACTTTTCCTAAAAACAGAGCGGTTCAAACATCTATTTAGTATATGCAGGATAATTTGCTAGTATATCTGTGGGGTATAGAGACTCTTTTTTCTAAATAATAGGGTCTGTATAAAACCCTAATTAGACGTTTGGAGTTTTTTATTTGTTCTTTACATATAAAGAGAACGTTCTTTTATCGCTCCTTAAGGACATGAGTTTTGTATAAATCTTCGTCTTCATATAAGAATCCATAGGTGAGGTTTAGCTATTTCAGTAATGCTCAGTTTTTTGGCCAAATCCGATGATTCGAGAGGGAGTAGAAGTAAGAGGAAAAAGGCAGCAAATGATATTTTCTCCTATTTGCTAATTTTCAATGCCTCCTCTGCATTTTTTAGGTTTTGGGAAACTTGTTCCTAAATATTTTGACTTGATATATTTCTCTCTAAATTATGCTTGGGTGGGATGGGTTGTTCGGGTATGAAATCAATGGAAAATAATGCGATGCTCAATCTGTCTACCACTGTCTAAATCCGAGCCTCAATAATAAGAAACAGGATAATGATAATGTTTAAGATGGCAAGAACCCCTATATAAAAGGCTTCAAGCGGGAGGAAATAAAGGTTCACCAATAGGAGCAATAGACACTCTGTTCCAAATGCCATAGTCACAAGGCCGATTCTTTTGGCCAAACCTTTTTCATCGGAAATGATACCCTCCTCATATCCGGCAATAAAATTGACCGTACCCTTACGCCAGATATAGACTCCAGCTAGGATAATAAGGGAACAAAAAGCAATGCCAATCAGTACAGTCAAGTAAGGTCACCTGCTTTCTTTATCTGTTGAATTTATTGTACCAAAAATTGGGTTATTAGTGCTCGCGTCTCATGATTGTGAGGTTTGAATTAAGCGGGGCAGAAGGAGAACCGATGATGTGCTGGATGCCTTAGAAGAAACTGCGAGTGATTAATTGACCGTGGTTTGACAACAAAGAAAAAAGGATTGAATCCTATCAATGAATTCAATCCTTTTAGATATTTAAAATCGATTATTCAACGACCACAGTACCTGTGAAAGGTGTATCTTC
Organism: Pradoshia eiseniae; assembly: GCF_002946355.1. Taxonomy (NCBI): domain Bacteria; kingdom Bacillati; phylum Bacillota; class Bacilli; order Caryophanales; family Bacillaceae; genus Pradoshia; species Pradoshia eiseniae. The sequence goes on along the minus strand of NZ_PKOZ01000004.1, from coordinate 24,007 downwards.
ACTGGAAGTACCAGCATAGACTGTGTACTCGCCTGGTCTTACAACGAAGTCATGCTCGTAGTAATCCCATACACCCATTGGGTGGTTTGTCGCAGCTGGGTCAATTGTGATGGTAACTTCACGAGACTCATTAGGCTCAAGGTGAACTTTTTGGAAGCCAACAAGACGCTTAGGCGGCTGACCTTGAACAGGAATGCCTAGATATACTTGGACAACCTCAGCTCCAGCCACTTTTCCTGTATTCTTAACAGTTACCTTAACTGTGATAGGCGATTTACCATCCGTTTTTTCCGGTGTTACGGAGAATCCTGATAGCTCAAAGGATGTGTAAGATAGACCATATCCAAATGGGAATAATGGTTTAATTCCTTGAGATTGGAACCAGCGGTAGCCCATGTTCAGGCCTTCAGAATAACGGATAACCGGGAAGCCGTTGCCTTCATCAGTACCAGGGTAGCGCTCAGGTCTTCCTGCATACAATAGGTCGTCCTCTGAAGCAGCGTATGTAGTAGGTACTTTACCTGATGGATTCACAACGCCAAAGAGCAAGTCAGCAACAACGTGACCATCTTCAGTACCTTGGTTCCAAGCCTCTAGAACGGCTTTAGCCTTAGAAATCCATGGCATCATAACCGGGCTGCTGCTTTTCATAACGACAACGGTTTGCGGATTGATATCCAATAGTTCATCAATCATGCGATTTTGATCGTTCAGCATATTCGGGCTTGGTAAATCAAAGCCTTCAGAGGCAACCAAGCCAGCCATTAGAATGACCATGTCCGCTTTCTTCGCAGCTTCTTTTGCTTCTTCAAGGTTTGAAAGATCGTTCGCTACAGTTACCTTGCTTACTAGTGAATCTGAACCAAGTTCTTTAAGAACATTTTGCATACCTTCTACTGGCGGTACAGTATAAAGTGGCGTAACCTTAGAAGAACCACCGCCGCCATTGCAGGCGTCATCAACAAACTCAGATTGACCGATGATCACGATATTAGCATAGGCTTTCGGGTCAAGCGGAAGCATTTCATCTTCGTTTTTAAGAAGGACTGCAGCTTGTGCACCGATTTTTCTGGATCTAGCTCCATGAGCTTTTGCATCAATCTCACCTGGATTGTAAGGACGCTCGAATTGATTGAAACGGAACATTTGTGTGTAACGGCGAACCAATGCACGGTCAACCGTTTGGATCTCAAGGCTAGTGTCTTGAAGGGCATTCTTAACATTCGTTTCGTTCAACCATTTAGCATCTGGCATCTCATGGTCCATACCAGCGTTCAATGATGCAGCTGCAGAGCGGCAAGACCAGAAGTCAGATTGAACATATCCTTGGAAGCCCCACTCGTCACGAAGAATATCGTTCAAAAGGTAGCGGCTTTCTGTTGCATAGACACCGCGAACACGGTTATAAGCACTCATCATTGCTGCGATATCGCCATCTTTAACTAACATTTCGAAAGGAAGAAGGTATAATTCGCGTAATACGTGCTCATCTAACTCGACACTTGTGCGGAAACGCTCATACTCTTGATCATTCACGGCATAGTGTTTACCCATAGCGATAACATCATGCTCTTGAATGGCTTTCGTAACCTCGACGCCCATTACGCCAGAAAGGTATGGATCTTCAGAGAAATATTCAAAGTTACGTCCAGCAATCGGCGTTCTGTGTAAGCAAACACCTGGTCCTTCAAGAACGTGCTGTCCAAGTGTCGCCGTTTCAGAACCAATGATATCTCCGTACTCACGAGCCAGTTCCGGATCAAAGCCGGCAGCAAGTCCGATGGTCATTGGCAGTGCAGTAGCAGGCGGGCTTGGATGTCCGTCTCCCATACCTACACCAACTGGACCGTTGGTAATACGGAAACGAGGGATACCTAACTCATCAATGCCTTTTACATGGCGCTGTACTTGAAGCTGTGCCATAAGATTGTCTTGCTCCTCAGGAGTCATGGCATTCATTTCATCCATTGAAGGCATATCATAGATGTTAATTGTATTCATTGCACCGTGAAGCTGTGCAATTTTCTGCTCCAATGTCATGGCAGCTACAAGCTTCTCAGCTCGCTCACGAGGGGATAATGACTTGTCCATCCATGGGAACGTAGTCGTAGTTTCGTTATTCATGTTAAATTCTCCTTCCTTCAAACGCTTACATTGTTAAGGTATCCAGATAACCTTCATCGAATTATAGAATCCGCTAAAAGGGAAATATTTATATCATATCCGGATTAAAAACACTTTGTGAAATGTTTCACTTAATTAACTATATAATTTTTCTGGTTCTTTCTCTCGTACTATTTTTGGTTTATTAGTACAAATTTGTTGTGGATTAAAATTTTTTCAAATAATAATAGATTTTGAAAACTTGGGTTTTAATAGAAGAAAGAGGGCATGATCATAAAACATAAGCGATTCATGCCATCTACGGCATTTTTCTGTCTTCATTAAGAAAAGGTAAAAGGCTTAAACTTATTCGTTTAAGCCTTTTCAAAGGTATGTTACTACTCAAGTACAATCATTATTGATTTTCTTACCACACAATGTTTCACTTCTTATTACTCAATCTACCTGCTGCCGACCAAGACGAATCATATTCCACGACAGCTTCGGCAGTGCGGCCACCAATGTGCCGTTTTCAATATAAGATTGATTACTATTGCGAGGCTTCACCTGCTCATTCCCAATTGTATTGATGGCTTTCGGATCGTCATTCTCGAGCACAATATGTTCGACAAGCTGATAGCCATCAAAGGAGCGGATATCCACATCGACGACTAATGGATTCTCCAAATGGCGGTTGACCGCGAAGATGACTAGCTCATCCTTTTCTTCATTGTAGACGACTGACTGGTCCAAATAAGGGACATCTGTAAAGTCTTTGCTGTCATACTTCGGAGAATCAACAATTGAGTGCAAGGCCGTTCCCCGTCCATAGACGGACGTGTAGTAGTAAGGATAGAAGATGGTCTGTTTCCAGATGCCGCCGCCTGTTTCTGTCATGATTGGCGCGATGACATTCACTAATTGTGCCATGCAGGCCATCTTTACGCGATCGGAATGCTTGAGCAATGTATTGAGCATGCTGCCGACAAGGAGGGCATCTTCAAATGTATAAATATCCTCTAATAGTGGAGGCGCCGTGGACCAAGGTTCAACTTTTTTGTCCTGGTCATTAGAGTGGAACCAGACATTCCATTCATCAAAACTCAAATACATTGTTTTCTTGGAGCGTTTCTTTGCTTTCATATAATCACAAGTGGCGATGACGGTTTTAATGAAATTGTCCATATCCAATGTGCTGGCCAAATAGTTTGCCGTATCATTCTCTTTATTTCCATAGTATTGGTGGAGAGAAATATAATCGGCATATTCATATGTATGTTCGAGTGTTTCAGCTTCCCATTCAGGGAATGTTGCCATGCCAGAGCCTGAGCTGCCGCAGCTGACTAACTCAATGGAAGGGTCGACTAATTTCATCGCCTTTGCCGTTTCAGCCGCAAGGCGTCCATACTCATATGCCGTTTTCATGCCAATTTGCCAAGGGCCATCCATTTCATTTCCTAAACACCATACTTTGATTTGATGCGGATCCTCGAATCCGTGCTCTTTTCGAAGATCGCTCCAATACGTTCCGCCCGGATGGTTGCAATATTCGACTAAGTTTCGTGCAGCATCAATCCCCCGTGTACCTAGATTCACGGCCATCATCACTTCGGCATTGACCTTCTTCGCCCATGTGGCAAATTCATTGGTGCCAACCTCATTCGTCTCAAGGGAGCTCCAAGCCAAATCCAATCGTTTAGGGCGCAACTCTATAGGACCGACCCCATCTTCCCAGTTATAGGCCGATACCATATTGCCGCCAGGATAACGGATAATCGGTACCTGCAGTTCTTTCACCAATTCGATGACATCCTTACGAAACCCATGCTCATCAGCTGTGGCATGAGTTGGTTCGTAAATGCCGCCATACACGGCACGGCCTAATTGTTCGATAAAAGATCCATATATCTTCGGGTTAATCTCGGATATTTTAAACGACTTATCCAGAATCATTTTGGCTTTATGATGATTAAAAGTCATTTAGCTCACCTCTCCAGCAATAAATTCGTCATTCATTTTTCGATCGCTCTTCTGAAACAAATCCATAGAAATCCATATCCAGCCAAAAGCAAGGGCACTCATCGTGAAAAAGGGAAGAAGACCTGGGAACTTTAATGAAACATATAACACTGCAAAAATATAAACGATGACAGCAAGTGTATAATGAATCCGCCCAAATCCTATGATGATCGCATTCTTGAAGAAGTGTGAGATCCTCCCATCATAATGGGCGAGCTGCGGGAAAGACCAAATGACTAGAGTGAGATAGAAGAAAATCAGCAAATAAAATGCCACATAGGAAAGGATGCTAACGCTTCCCATGCTTTGAATGGCCAGATAATTAAAGTATAGAACCATTCCTGCCATAGCCAGTATCCAGCCGATAGTGTTGGACTTGCCAAATTCCGCTTGATATTCCTGTTTGAATGTTTTCCAGATAGGAAATTCAAAGTCTCCTAATTTCCATTTCCTGAAGATTTTCATAGCTGATAATGTTGCCGGGAAAAGCCCGAGAACGATTAGCCCCTTCAATGTATACAAAAACCATAAGGCATTAACAGCTGCTAATCTCATGATCCAAGTGAAAATTTTGTCTAGCGTATTCACTATGCGCTGGGCATTCATCCTACTGTCACCTCGCTATCATTCGTTAATTGGTTCATCCTTTAACACTGCCAGATGTTAAGCCAGCAACAAAATAGCGCTGGAAGAAAATGAAGAGAATAATGATTGGAATAATTGTCATGACAGCCCCGGCAATCAATGTGTCATAGTTGTTTCCGTATGGGGTTAATAAGGTAGCTAACCCGATAGGCAATGTAAATAAATCATTGGACCTAACGACGAGCAATGGCCATAAGAAATTATTCCAGCTGTTTAAGCCCTGCAGAATGGCCATGGCAGAGAAGGAGGGCAGCATTAATGGGCCCATGATTTTGAAGAAGATTCCATACTCTGTACATCCATCAATTCGGGCAGAGTCCATCAGTTCAGCAGGGAGGCCAAGTGCATATTGCCTGAAGAAAAAGACCGCAGTCGGTGCTACGATTAATGGGAGCATGACGCCTGTATACGTATTAATCAATTTAAGATCAATCATCAATTGATACAGCGGCAGCATGAGCACTTCAAACGGGATCATAATAATCACAAGAACAAAGAGGAAGAGCAGATTTCTTCCTTTGAAGTTATAAACGGCGAGAGCATAGCCGACCATAGACGAAAAGAAAAGAGAGAATACAATCGTTAAGGAAGAGATGATCAAACTATTTCCATACCATTTCCAATAAGCAGGAGATTCAGTGAATATATGTGTGTAATTGGCTAGCGAGAGCTGGCTCCAGTTTATTGAAAAGGATATCCCGTTTCGCATTAATTCAGAAGAAGGGCGAAAAGAGGAGATAATCAAACTCAATAAAGGGAATAACGCAATAAGCGCCACAATGATAAAAAATAGATTTACAATCAATTTAATGAGCATTTCATTCTTTTTCATCCTACTCGTCACCTCGTTTAAATGCACCTGTTAACAGCAAGTAGATGATACTTACAATAAAGATAATCAGCAAAAGTATGACACCAATGGCAGCGCCGAAGCCCATGTCATTTTGTTGTATACCTTGCTGATACAATAATCCAACAAGAGTCAATCCAATATTACCGGGTGAATTTCCTTGCCAAATCACATAGCTTTCTTCAAACACACGGAAACCTCCGATGATGCTTATGGTTGTTACAAATATGATGATTGGCTTTAGAAATGGCAATGTCACATGCCTAAACTTTTGATACATATTGGCGCCATCAATATCAGCAGATTCATATAATTCCTTTGGTATATTTTGCAGCCCGGCTAAGAAGTATAGTACATTGACTCCCATCCATCTCCAGGAAGCCATCATTACCATGAGAAACATTCCTGACCAGGCCGTGAATTGCCATTGGACTGGTTCAAAGCCAAGGAATCCGATTATCTGGTTCGCAATCGCGTTCTCTGATTCGGAAAAAACGAGTCTAAAAATGACACCCGCCACGATGATGGAGGTCAAGGCTGGGATAAAAAGCGCCGAACGGAAGAGGGTTTTGAATCTCACCAGCTTGGAATCTAATAATATAGCCAAAAGGATGGGAATCGAGATTAAAATCAGCACGGTTAGAATCATATAGATGGTAGAATTGGCTAATGCCTTGTAAAAAGTATCATTAAAAATCCTTGAATAGTTTTGCAATCCGATAAACTCAACATTTCCTGGCAATATTCTCTGAAAGCTCATGATTACGGCTTGGATTGTCGGATAAAGGGTAAGGATTGTAAAGGAAAGAATAAATGGAAAGACAAAAACATATGGGACGACTTTTTTGGAATTAAGAAATCTCAGAAGCTTGTTTTCTTTTTTGGGCGTCATCAAATGGGCAGGATTATCTCTTTTTTTTACATTTATGCCAAACATATTATCCCTTCTCACTTATTAAGATTAGAGATGATGGACATGTTTCGGCATGTCCATCATCTTGTGCAGATTTAGTTTTGATCTCCTATTTTCTGCCTGACTGTATCAGCTGACTGTTTTAACGCTTCTTCTGGTGTTTGAGATTTTTCTCTGAGCACCTTATGCATGATATTAGAATCGATTTCTGTTAAAACGTCAGGTGTATACTCAGAAAGCTGAATGCCTGCTACATTATCTTTGACACTTAATAGGACATCAAAAATATCATCGTGGAAGTATTGATAATACACATTGTCCTCTCTCATTGCAGGGTCTTCCCACACATCCCAGCGAGGAGGGTCGAAGCCTAATTCTTTCCATAGCTGAATGTTTCCTTCTTTGGATAACTTAGCAAAGTATAAAAATTCTTTTGCCAATTCGACATGTTCGGATTGGCTCGTGACAGCCGTGCCTGTTCCTCCCATTGTGACAGATTGATAGTCTGAATCAGACCATTTCGGCATAGGGCGGATTTGGATTTTGCCTTCAAGATCAGGCATATATGTTGTGAAGTCTTTCATATAGTACATCGGAATGACTAAGGAGGCCTGACCACCATCATTCATGAAGCCGTAGAATTCCTCGGTGTGGTACTGTCCGCCAGGAGCGAGTTCAGCGATTTTATGTTTGTTAACGAGGTCATTGATAAATTCTAAAGTCTCGATATTTTTTTCATTATCTAAAGTCAGCTTGCCATTTTCGTTAAAGAAATCCGAGCCTTTTTGAGCAACATAAGGCCAAATTCCATACCAGTTATCCGCAATGGTTGTCATCGGCTTGCCGGTCTTTTCAACGACTTTTTTCCCGGCTTCTACATAATCATCCCAAGTCTTGATTGAATCAATATCCACGCCAGCCTCATCCATGATTTCTGTATTATAGTAAACTACTGATGCGCCTAAGTGGGTTGGAGCCCCATAATACTTTCCGTCTTTCGCGTAGATGTTGATCCTTTCTTCCATGAAGCTGTCTAACTCAGGTTCAATCAAATCATTAAGCGGCTCTAGTTGAACATCGCCTTTTAGAAAATTCGGGAATTTGGCAAGTTCAATATCTGCTATATCTGGTGCGCCTGAGCCTGATTGCAAGGCCATTAGCAAGTTATTGTGCATCTGGTCAAATGGATAGTTTTCAACAGTCAATTTGATTGCTTTATCAGGGTTTTCTTTATTCCAGCGATCAGCAGCATTGGCATAGAAGGTAGCATGTGTTCCGGCGAAGGTCCAAAATGATAATTCCGTTGCATCTTCAATATCTTCACCAGCAGTTTTCACATCATCTGCATTCGCAGGGGCCGAATCTTCCGAGCCGCCACTGCATGCTGCCAAAAAGAATACCGAAAACAATAGTAAAGCACTAATTACCGAAAGCATTTTTTTATTCATTTTATTTTCCCACCTTTACTTTATTTGTTCATCGAACAAACTAAGTGAATAAAAACCGTTAACTTTTTATGAACCTTCGCCCCTCCTCCGGTAAAAGATTTCTAGAAAAGGAAATGAAAACGCATTCATTTCATAGTTAATTATAAAAACACATATACGTACATGTCAACATAGAATTGGGATTTAACGGTTAAATTGGTATTATTGTGGTTCGAGTCAAATTTTGAATAAACCGTCTCAGGTATATTAAGAAGAGTAAAAAGTAGAAGTTTGTTATGGGACAAATAGAAATAAAAACAGGATGAAATTCCTAGAGGTCTTTTCCTTTATAGACTATTGTAATATGTTTTTTCACGCAATTATTCCGTTCTATAAACTTAAAATTATCCGTACAAGTTTATGATAGGCTCTGTTAATACTGACCGTGGACTATTTAAACAAAAAATTCTATATGATGAGGGCGAAGTATCGTAATAATCAGCGGATGCAGGAGACACTGTCTTTTATTTAGAATAGACGAAAATGATTTGTAAAGAGTTTAAAATAGCCCGCCCGTGACACGGGCGGGCTATAGCTGTATCCGAAAGGGGAAAAGAAGCCTGGTTTTTATCTTTGATAATGATTCAGCCATTTTAACGTTTCGTCTACGAGTTCATCCTGCTGTTCTTTTGCTGAAATGGTTGCTTTTCCGTCCCCGTCTTGGATTCCATACATTCCGAATTGGGCATGGTTCCCGCCTTTAACTTCATATAGGGTTGCGTCAGACGAAAGTAAATAGTTTGTATCAGCTATTTTATCCGTTGTCGTTAATCCATCAAACTCGGCATAGAGGGAGAGGGTGGGGAGGTCAGTTTCCGAAAAATCATTTGAATCGCTCGGATAGGAACCCAATAAGATTAAACCCCTTACGTTTTCGAGATGATCGTAAGCATAAGATGCTGCAGCCACGCCGCCAAGTGAATGTCCGCCTACATACCAATTTGTGATATCGCTGAACTCATCTCTAATTAAATCCGCCTGATTAATATCGAGCAGGGCAAAGTTCAAGTTGACTTTCGGAACAATCACCAAATACCCTTTATCCGCGATACCTTGGGCATAGTAGCTATACGCTTCAGGCTCTACTTTAGCTCCAGGATAAAGAATGATCCCGCTTTTTGCTTTTTCTTTAGGTTCGAACACAAGCCAGTTTTCTTCCTTCTGGATGTTATCCAAATCTACATAAGAGGCAACTTCTTCCGATGCTTTGTACGTTTGTTGGGACCAAATATAGAAGCCCGAAAGCCCCAACACGGCAATAATCAATAGTATACCTACGCTAATAGTAATAATCTTCTTCATAAAATGCCTTCTTCTCTTTCATTTAATAGTATGCAAATCCAATTTTATCATAAAGAACTTCCGTGCTATGGATAAATTCTATCCAACAAAGAAGGTGGTTCTTTTCTTTAATCATATAAGATTTGTATGTGAAGGTGGCTCGGAATATTTATGTACGGTACCAAAATCGAGTAATTCAATGTGACTCCTCCTACGTGGATTGATAGGACATTGCACAATGGCTTTTACATATGATCGAGGTTTTTAATATTTTCTAAAAATATAAAATTTTATAAATAAATAATTTGTTGAATCGTGATTCTTGTTATATAATTTGAATTATCTGAAAAATAAAACTACTTAGTGGAGGTTCCATATGTTTACGCTTATAGGTGCTATTATTCTGTTGTTATTTGGTTATATTGTTTACGGTAAGTTTGTAGAAAAGGTGTTTGTGGTGAATGATGGAACTCCTACACCGGCTTATACAAAAACAGACAATTTGGATTATGTTCCGATGCCGGCGTGGAAGGGCTGGACCATTCAGTTATTGAATATAGCCGGCCTTGGTCCTATATATGGTGCGATTGCAGGGGCTTTATATGGTCCGGTTGCCATGGTTTGGATTGTTTTAGGATGTATTTTTGCAGGAGCGGTACATGATTATTTTGCAGGAATGCTTTCCGTTCGACATGGAGGTGCACAATTTCCTGCGCTTGTCCAAAAGTATTTGGGAAAAGTGATGCGTGTTTTTACAGACATCGTATCAGTCGTTTTGATGGTATTGGTTGCGGCTGCTTTCACGGCAGGTCCTGCAGCTGTCATTTCAGCTAAAACTGGCATTACATTCATGCTCGCAATTATCATTATTTTTGTATACTTCTTGTTGGCCGCTATTTTGCCAATCAATAAAATTATTGGCCGTATTTATCCTATATTCGGAGCTGTCTTATTGATTACGGCTGGGGCAGTTTTAATATCCTTACTGTTTTCCGATATTAAAGTGCCTGAATTGTCATTTGCTAATATGCATCCATCCGAATTACCTGTTTGGCCGCTATTGATGGTTACGATTTCCTGTGGTGCTATTTCTGGTTTCCATTCTACACAAAGCCCGATTATCTCCCGTACATTGAAAAAGGAAACGGAAGGTAGAAAAGTGTTTTATGGAGCTATGATTGGTGAAGGAATCATTGCATTGATCTGGTGTGCAGCAGGAATGAGTTTTTATGGAGGAACAGGAGAGCTTGGATCGGTTATTGCTTCGGTGGGTGCCGGTGGTGTAGTAGACCAAATTTCTGTTGGGCTGCTAGGAACGATAGGTGGTCTATTAGCGGTGCTGAGTGTCATTATCCTGCCGATTACGACAGGCGATACATCTCTTCGCTCAGCCCGGATGATTGTGCTCGACTTTTTAGGATCCCGTGTTAAAGGTAATCCAAAAACAATAGCCGTTGCGGCAACAGTTGCCGTTACGATTCCGTCATTTTATCTTTCAACAATTGATTATCAATTTTTATGGCGCTATGTAGGCATGACAAACCAAATGGTTGCAACCGTTATGTTATGGGTGGCTACTTCTTATTTGTTAAAAGAAGCAAAATTACACTGGATTTCAGGTTTACCCGCTCTGTTTATGACAGCGGTGGTCTTTACTTACTTGATGGTCGCACCTGAAGGGTTCGGATTGGAATATAATCTGGGGATGACTATCGGATTATCGGCTACGGTCGCTGTTGGTTTATTTTACGCCTATCAAATCATGCGGTTTAATAAATTGAATGTTCCTGCTCTAGCTAAAAAATAATGATGTGTGCATTCACATTCATCCCTGAACATGTGGGGGATGTGAATGCACTTTTCTTTTTACCTATATATATTTTAAAGTTGCGGTTTGATTGATTAATCCCAGGAATGCAGAAATAGTGGGGCAACAAACACTCCTTGAATCTATATGAATGTGCGTAATGCTGATTAGTAATAAGTACGTGTGTTACTGAAAATAGAAAAAGGCATAAACCTTTATAAACAAAGGTTTATGCCTTTTTAAGATGTATGATCCCGACTGGGTTCGAACCAGCGACCCCCACCCTGTCAAGGTGGTGCTCTCCCAGCTGAGCTACGGAATCACGTATGTAAATGTTTAAGACAATATTTAATATAAATGCTTATGAAATAAAAGTCAATATGTCTTGATAAACTTTTTTCAATAAAATATATTCCTCCATTGTTTCCTCGTGCTATGCCTTTAGGAGCTGTTCAATGATTCTACCAATCTAGCATCTGAAAATTTGCCGAAAAAATTAATTCGTTGTAAATTATTTTGTTTACATAAATATCTGATTGACAAGTTAAATTATAAAATGGTATTTTTATCCTATAAGATTCTTAATATAGAACTAAAATCCCAATGTCAAAACAACTAACTAATCATAATTTAGTATATTTATTTACAATTAGAGAATTCAAGGGTAGCTATGCAGCTTCGCCCGCAGTGATATTCTCGCTTTGTTCGGTCTTAATCAAGAACAAAAAAACATAAAGATGTACTTGCATAGAGGTCCGCTCCAGTCTTTCCTGAATCATGTTTTTAACGAGACAGCTGATAATCATAACGATACACAGAACTATCTTGCAGAATTATTTTTCCTATGACAACAAGGCATTCTATTTGATTTATAATAAGGATATTCCTTCTGATCCATTGTTAGGTTGCACGAACTAACCGAATATATAGGCGGTTGTGGTTCAGCTTTACAATGGAAGAAACAGATTATACTTTTCAACATAGTTCAGACTGGTATCCCGAATGATTAAATCAAAAGTAGGGTAGGAAGAATAATAAGTAACCTTTAGATTAACGTACATAAACCATTACCTGGGTGATTGCATGACATCTAAGTGGGACATCCGCTGATATTCTCATTTTCGCTTTGATAGTGGGGAAGTGTGGAATCTGCAATCAATCTGGAGTGGCAGGGTTTTAGCATCAGAGGGAGTTAAACAAAGGAGGCAGGCGACTGTGTTTTATTATGATGAGTCCGCTCGTATTCGAGGAGTGGGGCATAGGTGAATTATATATTAGTTGGGGATGGCGGACATAGCAGGGTTATTCAGGAGATGATTGAGAGTGCAGCCCCAAGCAGGATTGCCGCTTACTTGGATGATCGGTATAAAAAGCTGGTCAAGAGGGGGGATATTTATTATGGACCGATTAGTGCGGCTCGGTCAGTTTTAAGACATGTGTATTGTGGGAAACTGGTCATTACGGTTGCTGACAATTTGACGAGAAAGTCAGTGGTTAAGCGATTGAACCTTGCGGATGATTGTTATACATCGGTCATTTCCACACATGCCATCGTAAGCCCGAGTGCTGAGATTGGAGCAGGCACAGTGGTGATGCCTGGGGCAATCGTTAATGCGGAGGCGAAGGTCGGCAAGCATGGAATCATTAATACGGCCTCTGTCGTTGAACATAATTGCCGCTTAAGCGATTTTGCCCATATTTCATCAAAAGCCTGTTTGACGAGTGGGGTCAAGGTAAGGGAGGGTGTGCTGGTTGGCGCGAATGCAACCGTCATTCCGGATGTGGAAATTGGGCAATGGGCTGTGGTAGGGGCTGGAGCGACAGTGACGAGCGATGTTCCTGAATTTGCACAGGCTTTAGGGGTGCCGGCAAAAGTGGTTAATCAAGAAAAGGGCGGTGGTTTTAATGCCTATATGAGCTTCTAATATAGTAAATCCTTCTGGCACGGTAAAATTGAAGAGTTGACTGCCTGGAAACAGCCATGTCCATTTCGGAAAGGAGATTTTCATGATCGGAAAAAACATTCAACAAATAAGGAAGAGAAGAGGAATGACCCTGACTCAGCTGGCTGTAAATGCAGGAATATCGAAATCGTATTTAAGCAATATCGAGCGAGGCGTCAACCAGAATCCATCCATTGAAGTTCTGAAGAGGCTTGCGCTTGTCTTGCATGTTGATTTAAAGACATTGCTGAAGATTGAGCAGCAAAGACAGCCAGATGAGAACCTGAATGAAGAGTTGATTGATTTGATTGAGGAACTGAAAAAGACCGTGATTGAAAAGGAGGACATGGAGGAATATCGGGCCTTGATAGAATATATCAAATGGAAAACGAAGAACGTGAAAAGCTGAGCATAATTGTCCCTGTGTCTGAAACGAGGTTCTTTTTGAGGCGAAGGGTACATCCTATTTATAAATAGGCCATTCCTTGGCAGAGAATATGGTGAATGGTATGGAGACATTTGGGGCGGATGCAAGACAATCCGCTTTTTATTATGCCTTTAAGAGGACATACGGTGGGTACAATACTGACAATCCTTTTGGAGAAATTAAAATAAGCCTAGCCAGGAGGCTAAGCAAGCTCACTCCTGGCATAAGCGGAATAAAGGGCGGATAAATCTTTTGTCATACGATTCAAATCGATATCCATGAGGACTTGTGGGATTTTATAGCCCACAAATAGCGGAGAAACGACAAAGCGGGGAATGGCCTTGCAGATGATTTTGTCATTGAAGCGGTAAAAGAATAGATTAAAGCTATTGCAGCCTTTGTGAAATCCGTTCAGTATGTAACGAATTAGGACTTGGAGCATATCTGCGAAAGTATCGTATTGATTGTCTGCAGATGCTAGTAGATTAAATTCGGTAAACCCGATGATTGGATAAGCGGAGATGGTCAGCTCAACTCCGTTATGAGTGAAGGCATTGGTTCCCTCGAAGTTGGCCATCGTGATGTTTTGATGGTAATCCACCTCGTTCATGCCGATGATTTGCATATGCGGATGGCTGATGCTGCCGCCGGAATAGGGACCATGGTTTTTAAATAATATAACCGATCGATAACGGTCTGTCCCTTCAATTTCCTGCCATTTATCAAGGCAAAACCTCATTAATTTCCTCATATGAGATGTAGAGTATTGTCTCATATCTGACGTGCATTCATCTGTTTCAATAATAACTGTCTGATAGGTATCCTTTAATGTTGGGTATTTGTTCATGAGCCAGATGATATTTCCTTCCCTAGCCAGGATTTCTTCCAATTCCTCTGTCCGGCAAAAGGGGCAATCAGTGTTTTGGTTGCGGATGGTATTTGGCTTTTGGCTGATGAGGGCACTGGAAAAGAATAACTGCTGATGTTCCAATAAACACACCTTCCTTTAGGGAGCTATGTGAATCAATCACAGTTCTTTTCTTTGATTTTACCCAATATAAGGAAATTGTACAAATTAAAAAAATCACCCTTAATGTATAAACTTATCCCTAATTCTCCGATAGTAACTATAAGAGTGTTTATTTGACCAATAACATAATAATAAGTAAAAGGAGACTATGGCCTGTGTATACAGAAAAGAATATCGGCAAAATTGGTGATGTAATTCATTTTAAGAGAGACAACTTATTTGTCATTGGCCAAATTATTTCGTTAAGAGAAGTGACCTGTGTTGTTGAAATTTCGCAAGCATATGCTGATGAACTGAAGCTTGAAACGACTAGAACGGTGGTGCGGCATGGCAAATACAAAATCTTTGATATGAAGGAGAAAGGTAATCTCCCCTCCTGTGATTATATGCCCGAAACCAACGCTGTATTGCATACATAGGTGCGGTTCATGTTAGCTGAAGATCCATGCTAATGCGACAAGATAACATAAAATCATGAACACGATGGTATAGCTATAATTCACAACAAAGTCTTTTACGATTCTCATGATAAGAGAACTCCCCTTTTATCTAATTATCTATTTTTCTATGAACACATCAATAAAATTCGTGTACATATAAAAAAATATGTGGGTAAAAAGAGAATAATGTAAGTAATTTAGGGTATAAGTAATTTTTTTGCCTAGTTCTTTTGATTGTGTATATTTGATTAAAGACATGATTTCAATCAAAAAGGATAGCCGGATTGGCTATCCTTTTTAGCTATTAATGTGCGACTGTGTCATCATGATTGACGGTGACATATTTATTCGCAGCCCGTTGCAATATCCACATGAGAGCAGCTGAAAGAAAGCTGAGTGTGCCAATCAGGACCCAGGCAGATGAAATCGAGTGCGCGGAAATATAATTTCCCATGATCATTGGACTGGTTGCGTTGCCTGTTCCGATAAGCAAGGGGAGGACGCTGCTCATTCTTCCCCTGTGTGAAGCGGGTGTCATATTCGCCATGAAGGTCGCAGCATTAATGGCAATCAAGATCTCGCCAATCGTCATAATGAAAATAGATAGATAGAATAAGGGGAGAACCGTCGTGAATGCGAGCATGCCGAAGGCTATTGCATAGCAGAGGGCACCACTGGCAATAACGCGAATGGGTCTTGCTTTTTGGGTAATCCTCGTCAAGATTGGGGTAAAGATAATCACCAAAATTCCATTAAAGGAAGCGAGGATTCCGAAATGTGACGCACCGATATCACCGAATAATTCATTTAAATGAAGCGGGATGGAGAAGGCCCATTGTGTATAGGCGAACTCGATGCAGAGCAGAATCAAGGCAAACATGATCAGGATTGGCCGTGATAATAATACTTTAAAGATGGAGCCTTCGACATTCTGTTCGAGAACTCTGTCTGTCTCTGTGACAGTGCGCTTTGTTTCTTTAATGAAGATAACGATGAGGGTAGTAGCGAACAGGGTGCAAATGCCATCGATGATAAAGATAAGGGACAGAAAATCCTTGAACAGCAGCCCGGCAATCGCTGGGCCTATCGCAAATCCGATATTCCAGCCCATATAAACAAGGGAATAGGCACCTTTGCGATTGTCGGGACTCGTTAAATCAGCCAGTATGGCATCATAAGCGGGTGAACACATGATGAAAAAGAAGGATGCGGCCATAATCATGTACACCATCAACATGGAAGGGGAGACAAATCCGACAGCGATATAGATGAATGCTCCTAGTCCCTGGCAGGCGAAGATAATCCATTTCCGGTTGAATAAATCAGTAAGCTTTCCCCCTAGCAGCAAACCAGGAACGGCGATGACGGAGATGAAGGTAATATAGGTACCGGCAATACCCGTATCTAAACCGACCTTCTGCGTCAAAATTAGGACGAGCAATGGGTTGACGAATCCACCCAGGCTGTTCATGATCCTGGCAATAAAAATAATATAGATTTCCTTCGGCAGTCCTTTATAAGGAATGAATAATTGCTTAAGTCCGTTTATCATGGTTCCTCCAACGATGGTATTTTTTTCTATAATCATAGCATTCTACCGTGCTTCAGAAAAGATGAATATTTAGCAGCAGTTGCATTGAATGGGGGAAGGCTTGTATGTTTTAGCGGTTATGCGTTGTGATATAAACATAGGGGTGCTTTATATAGAAGGAAACGGAAGAGAGAAGGGGTTGAAAGTTGGCTTTTTTTAATGTATTAATTCCTGTATTTGCGATATTCATATTAGGCTATATTGGAGAGAAGAAAATCGGGTTCGACCCAAAATCCATCTCGGCCATGTCATTATATATCATGACTCCGGTGCTTGTATTTAAGACTTTCTACACGAACGTGCTTGATAGTGATTATTTGTACATTACGATTTTCGCATTGGGGCTTTGTGCTGCGCTCATTTTGCTTGTTTATTTTATTTCCTATATTCGAGGCTATTCCACTAGGGAGAAATGTGGACTGATTCTCGGTTCGGTCTTTATGAATAACGGGAATTATGGAACCCCAGTAGCTCTATTGCTTTTTGGGGCTGCAGGGTTTGATTACGCAGTCATACTGATGGTTATCCAAACAATCGTGATGGCGACTGTTGGCATCTATTTTGCTGCACGCGGCAGTGATATTGGAGGCGGCTTTAAGGATACGATAGGTGTGGTCATGAGGATGCCGATCATTTATGGAGCAGTGGCAGGCTGGCTTTTTCAAGTGACAGGCATTACGATTGGTTCCTCGTTCATGACGACACTTGACCTCGTTGGGAATGCGGCTATTCCGACAATCATGCTGGTCTTGGGAATGCAACTCGCAAAGATTTCCCTTAAGAACGTTGAAAAAGAGAAAGTGTTTTATGCTGTGACGCTCAAATTGGCGATTGCTCCTATCATTGCTTGGGGAATCGGGTATTTCCTTCCGGTAGATATGCTGCTGAAGCAATTAATGGTCGTTATGGCCGGAATGCCTGCGGCAGCTAATACAACGATGTATGCAATTCAATTCAATACCGAGCCTGAATTTGTTTCTGTCTGTACATTTGTATCGACGATTCTTAGCTTAGTATCGCTTCCGGTGATATTCGCCTTCATCTTGTAATGTGAATAAACTCACTGCGGGATCCGTTTAATAGTAGAGACGAATGCACCAGAGATTGACCAATTACAGTTTCATGCATCAGCTATTTGGGCAACTATAATTTTCTAGACTCCTAATCAATAAGGCTATTAATCGTTTTGACGAAAGCTGATCTTGAGAAGAGCAGGTTCCTAAGGAATAAATAAGCAAGCTTTAGACTCCTCTACCCGAATATAGTTTGGACAATTAACGTACGTTGTTTTTGTAACCAAGCTCGCTTCCAAAATTATCTATTCGCTCTCATCATAAAAATGGGCGGAGCAGATTATATATAGTAAGAAGAAATGGGAGGAGGAGATGGCTTGGAATATAGCGCTATCATTAAAGGGAATTATCGATATTCCCTCAAAAGGGAATGGGATGACTATAATTTAAATAAAGCCGTTTTCGTCCTTTTGAATCCTAGCACAGCAGATGACACCCTTGATGATCGGACGACACAGCGTTGTATCTCCTTTGCGAAGAAAATGGGTTGCGGATCCTTGGAACTCGTGAATGTTTTTGCGTATCGGTGCACGAATTGGAGGGAATTGAAGGAATTGTCCAAGGAGGAAGCGATTGGTCCAGAGAACCAATTTTACCTCGAAAATGCCTTACATAGCGGGGCGAAAATATTAGTCGGATGGGGAGAGAACTGCACGATTCATCATAAGGACTATCAAGAACTGGCTGAATGGTTCAAAGGCTATTCACCCTATTGTCTGGGTGTGACGAAAGATGGCCACCCAAGACATCCTTTATATGTGAAAAGTGATACACCAATAGAAATATACCGATTTCCGGAATGCTAAAACAAGTGAAAAGCTGCCGAATTGGCAGCTTTATTGGTTTGTATTTGGTGTTGTTGGAGCCGCATCACCGCTTCCGCTGTCTTCTTGTTCAGGAGGGAGTTCTGAGTCAGCGGGATCTTCCGGTTCCGCCTCATCTTCCTCATTGCCGGGCTCATCTGGTGTATCTGTTTCCGGCTCATCAGGTGTTTCCTTTTCAGTGTCATCGGCTGGTTCTTCTTGGTCAGCAGGGTCTTTCTCTGGATTTTCTTCAGGCAAGGCTTGTTCTGCCGCTTTTTCCTCCTCTATATCCTCCTCAGCCATCTTGTCCTCATCTGAAGAAGTTTCTTCTACCTCTTCTTCTTCCTTACCGCCATTTTGCAGACTCTTTATGATTTGATTTAATCCTTCCTCATTTTGGTCCTTCATTTGATTGGCATTGCCTGCTTCGTAATGTACGGAGAAGTTCGGTAATTCGGCGATATCAGCTGTTTGCTTATACGCCAGCAGTTTAACATCCTTCATACCAAGATAGCCGAGCTTTGGAATGAATAGGCCGCCTAATTCAATATTTGTAATCCGGACTCTCATTTTCTTTAATTTGGTTAAGCCGCCTGATTTAATTACGGTTGTGACCGGACCATTGGGTGTTTGGGTGACCTTTTTGATTACTAGGCCCTTAATCTCGAGATTATCCATCGCTAAGTCAATCATTGGCACCGCTTTACGGGTTGCGGTTTCACCAAAGACAATCAATGGAACACCCAATGTACCGGTAATTTCCTGAGCCTCTATGATGAAACCATCTGTGCCTGAAGAACTGGCCTTTATGGCAGGGGAAGAAGAGGTGAAAAGGTAGATTGTGAAGATGCCTATAATAGCTGCTAGTACTGTTTTTTTCGTTCGCTTCAATATCATCACCATTCCTAAGTGCCTAACGTTTTAATTTGTGAATAACCATATTCTGGCCGGCTGCGATTTGGTCCTCTGCTTCGTTTGTTTGTTTTTTTTGCTTTCGGGCTTTTGGGTATGGCCGCCATGCCAGGATTTTCGCGCCGCCGATAATCCCAAGAAGGGTGCCAATGACAAGACCGCCCATCGCTCCCATGATGGACAAAATGGCACTGACCATGATGAACAGCCCGAAGAAGACGGCAAATTGGGGCATAATAAGGGTCATGATACCGCCGAGCAAAACCATGCCTCCGAGGAAGAACCCTATGAAAAGTGTCGTTCCAGGCAGTGCGGCAATTTCAATGAGCGAAAGCGGAACATACAGAATGACTAAGCCAGAAAGGAGAGCAAGTATTGCTCCCCAAAATGGCCGGCTTTTCCTCCAATTACGGAATCGTTGTCTCTTTGTATTAGTTGATTGAGTTTTAACCATCGTTATCATCCCAATTCCATATTTGATAGATTATAATTTCTCGAAATACACTTTCATGCCAGGCAATGTGAGAGAATCTTGATAGAGGTAAAGCGTTTTAAGAGTGGCATCCGTTAAGATGATTTTTGGTGCCACCTGTGTGAATTCTTCTGCAATCTTTTCTTGCGGGTCTTTAATGTCCCCTACGTAGTTTTCCTGCATGGTCAGTTTCTCAAATCTAGCATCCCCATCAATTTGGGTGGCCTTTTGAATGAGTCCTTTAATTTCCACCGTTTGTTTTGGATCGGATTTAACGACAACCCGTACTCCCATAGCAGGAATATCCTTCGTAATGACCAAGCCTTGGATTTTTACGTCTTTAATTTTGTTTGTCGCGACAACCGCGCCATTTTTCTTCTCTGCCGTATCAGCCATACCGCCCAATAGCTTGAAATCGGTGCCTTCCATCCGGTCAAATTTGACATTAAACTCCCCCATGCCTCCAATTGCGGCAGCAAATATGGTGCCGCTCATGCCGAAGTAAGTTAAGAGTCCCCCAAAGAATATGAATCCGCTAAGAAGTGCTATCCAAAATGTTTTTCTGGCCGTGTGGCCGCCCAATTGAACTACCTCAGCATCATTGCTCATCAACATTCCTCCTCATTCATTCATCCTTAAGATTTTCAGAAGGAGAGAAAGATGCCTGTACGAATACCATTTTCGTAAGCGCTTCCACCTTCTTCCACAATTTTATGTCTATATTGTGTCTTAGTGAATACCTACATTTGTAGCGTTTTTCCATTATGGATTAGAAGAGTGACCTATTTTTGTCGAAAGGGCACGAATGGTTTTTTTGTGTGGAGGAATTTATCTAATGCTTGGCGAAATCATACAACATCAGATAAAGGGTTCAGTCGAAAATGGGGTGAATGATGAATGTCAAAATCATTAACTAATCATATGAACACATTACTATCAAAGGCAATTAAGCTAATGGCCGAGTATGATGATGAGCTGTTAGCGGAATGGAATCAGGTGAAGGATGATTTGGTGGAAATCAATGACCGCTATATTGAATCCTGTGAATTCATCATTGACCGCCTTAATACCTATATGCTTGCCAGCCGGTATGGAGTTGAGGCACCCGCCATTTTAAGCAGGATGAGGGAGGATGCGCTCGAGTATTTCGCCTATCAGCCGGCAGCAGAGAAGATCATTCATCTATTGAACCTGCTAGAAAATGCGACACATACCGTATTGAAGAGGCATATTGAATTTTCGTCCAAGCTTCATCCATCCATTCATTATTTGTTTACGAAGCTTAGTGAGGTATTAGTCAATCTGAATACGGAGGATGAGATGAATCTGGATAAATTATGTGAAAGTCTCATCCAAAATACGAACTTGACGATTGATTGGATTGCAAGAATTGAAGAACAGCCCGATTGCTTTTCGGTGAAAAAGGTTCACGGGAAGATAGGTAAGATAAAGAGGGAGGGGTATTCAACATGGTATGATATTTTGAATACCTTTGGTGTTGACCATTCCACACTCCCTGTCACATATGAGAATGAACTTTTACTAATCGGCTGCGAGAATGCCTTTTTGCATGAGACGATGTCCATGTTATTCAGCCTGATAGACCAGCATGAAAAATCATATTCGACCCAATGGAAGGATGCGGTCATTCTCTTCAATGAATGGATTATTAAGTCACAAACCTTAGAGCAGTCATGTGAGAATATTTGCTACGGATTTGGCGAATTTCTTCCGTTTGAGAGAAGTGCCCTTTTCCGTTTTTCGAATATGGAACAGATGGCAATCGGGCTTTATGCGCATCATTTGGATAAGGATGAAGTTAAGGCGATTCGTGAGCAAATGATTGATATACCAGCCATTCAGCATAAATTGAACCTGCTGAAGCCGGTTGGCCATACAATGAGGAACTTTCAGCCTATTTATATTGAAGATGCGGCATATGGATTCCCGGAGAAGGTAGTGAAACAATTCAATCTGGCCTCCATGATAATAGTCCCCATCTATGTTCCTGAAGAGGGGCAAATGATTGGGGGTGTCTTGCTCGACCAAGGCCCGGGTAAACATTTTCCGATTGATCGAACATTATTCCCGGCGTTAATGAAATTCGGGCAAAGTGCGGGTGAGCTGATGCTGAGGTATATAAAGCCGGATTATGTCAACACGGGTACGGACGTAAGAGAGGGGGTCAGTTTCTCTCCAAGGGAAATTGAAATCATTAAATTGCTGGCAGAAGGGGCTTCTACGACGGAAGCTGCCGTGAAGCTTTATCTGAGTGAGTATACGGTCAGGGATTATATATCTACTATAATGAAAAGGCTGAATGCAAAAAATCGAACGGAGGTGGCTGTGAAAGCGATTAGAATGGGGGTAATAGAATGATAGAAGGGGCAATCGGCTCAACTTTCCGATTGCCTTCTTTCATTAATAAATACCTGATAAATTATTTTTATATAATTTAAGGTCGTATTTGGTCGCTCATTTGTTTAGTTAATGACCTATGCCGAAATCAAGAATGACAATAATCCTTGGATATAAATGGGATAATATTAGGCTATTATTCCTTAAAATATCCTAAATTATGCTAGATAACGACATTTTGAAATATATTTGTAACATAACGATAACTTAATTGTTATGTTTACATGCTATACTTCTATTTGTTAGAACAACTAAGATTAATAGAAAAATTATGCTTACTTAATAGATAAATAGTATTCAGGGGGAAACTACATGTTGAAGAAGAGTTTTATTGCACTGAACACAGCTCTACTGATCGGTTTCGGAAGCTTAGCGGCAATTCCGTCGGCAAGTGCAGAGAAAGACCCAGCGAAGCAAGCTGCTGTTGATAATGCACAAGCATCACTAGATAAGGTGCAAGCTGAAATCGCTGCATTGAACAAGCGCATCAAGCAAGTTGATCAAGCGGTGAAAGACAATCAGGCAATGATTAGTTCAACAGAAAAAGAAATCAACTCAAAGAAAAAACAAGTTAAGCAGCTTGAAACAGAAGTTGCTGAATTGGAGAAACGCATCGAAGAGCGTAATGAAATCTTGAAACAGCGTGCAGTTACATACCAACAAACAAATGGTGATGCATCTTACCTGGAAGTTTTGCTTGGTTCAAGCAGCTTTGGTGATTTCATTGAGCGTGTCGGAGCTGTTTCCACAATCGTAAAAGCAGACCGCAAGCTGATGCAAGAAGCTCAAGAGGATCAAGAAGCTCTGGAAAAGAAAAAAGAAACAGTTACGAATACGCTTGCTGATTTAAATGACAAGAAGACTGAGCTTGTCGGCATGCAAGCAGATATTCTTGAACAGCAAAAACAAAACGAAACATTAAAAGCAACATTGAAAGATAAAGAAGCTGAAAGCAAACGCCAATTGGCAGAGGCTGAAGCTCAAAATATCGATATCGTCGTTCAGGAAGTAACAGAGGAAGCTGTCAATGCAGCTGCAGTAACAACGGTTGCTAATGCAAGTTCGACTTCATCCGAAACGACGAAAAAAGATGAAACGAAAAAGGAAAACTCTCCAAGTTCTTCTTCTAGCTCATCAAAACCAAGTTCATCAAAACCTAGTAGTTCTTCATCTAGCAGTTCTACTTCATCTAGTAAAAGCATCCAAAAGGTTGTTTCAGCAGGCTATAAATACATCGGAAATTCTGTTTATGTATTCGGCGGCGGACGTACTGCATCAGATATCGCGGCAGGACGCTTTGATTGCTCCGGTTTCGTAAGCTGGGCATTCAGACAAGGCGGTTACTCTGTACCAGCGAGCACAAGCGCGCTTGTATCAGCAGGAACAAAAGTGTCTTACAGCAACATCCAAGTTGGAGATATGGTATTCTTCAATACTTACAAAACTAACGGCCACGTAGGTATCTACGTTGGTAACGGTAAATTCATCGGATCCCAAAACTCTACTGGCGTAGCGGTTGCCGATATGAGCAGCGGATACTGGAAAAAAACATTCAGCGGACTAGTTGTACGTGTTCGCTAAGAATAGATAAAGAGAACCGCCTCCATTGGAGGCGGTTTTTGTTTTTATGGAGAAAAAGGTTCATGAATTGAACGAGTTTCTTCTATTATAATTAGTACTATTTTAGCATTCATGAAGACGTACCTAATGGGTTAGTGAACTGCACCCCGAATAGTGGACACTTTAAAAAAAGTGGACCCTATTCGGGGTTTTCCTATTCTCTTTCAGGAAAA